>NZ_BAAGPR010000114.1:0-25534 GCF_054783955.1 Streptomyces mayteni
CGCCGGGACGTCGACCGGGCCACGGCGGCCGCCCGTGCCGCCCTGGGCGCGGACGCCTTCGCCGCCGCGTTCGCGGCGGGGGCCGCGGCCGGGGTCGGGCTGGCACCCGAGGAGACCGTGGCGCCCGAGGAGACCGTGGCGGACGTGGCGGACGTGACGGGCGTGGCGGCTGGCTAGAGTGAGCCGCATGACTAAGTGGGAATACGCCACCGTGCCGCTGCTGGTGCACGCGACCAAGCAGATCCTCGACAACTGGGGCCAGGACGGCTGGGAGTTGGTCCAGGTCATCCCGGGCCCCAACCCGGAGCAGCTGGTCGCGTACTTCAAGCGCCCCAAGGACGAGGCATGAGCGCCGTCGAGCGGCGACTGACCGAACTGGGCCTGCGGCTGCCGCCTTTGGTGCCGCCGGTCGCGGCCTACGTGCCGGCCGTGCGGACCGGCCCGTACGTCTACACCTCGGGCCAGGTGCCGCTGGTGGACGGCGCGCTGCCGGCGGCCGGCAAGGTGGGCGCCGAGGTCTCGGCCGAGCGGGCCAAGGAGCTGGCGGCGGTCTGCGCGCTCAACGCGCTGGCCGCGGTGAAGTCGGTGGTCGGTGACCTGGACCGGGTGGCGCGCGTCGTCAAGGTGGTCGGCTTCGTCGCCTCGGCGCCCGGCTTCACCGGCCAGCCGCAGGTGATCAACGGCGCGAGCGAGCTGCTGGGCGAGGTCTTCGGCGAGCGCGGCCAGCACGCGCGCAGCGCGGTGGGCGTGGCGGTGCTCCCGCTCGACGCGCCGGTCGAGGTCGAGCTCCAGGTGGAGCTGGCGCCGGAGGCGTGAGTCGGCGCGGGCACGCGGCCGGCGAGATCCCGGGGGCCGTTCTGGCGGCGTTCAGGTAGAACTGAGCACATGACCGACGACGTCAACGCCGCCAGCGCGGCGCCCGGTTCGCCCGACTCGCCCGAGATGCCCGATTGGGAGAAGCGATTCCGCGCGCCCCGCGTGAGCCTGCCGCAGTGGGCGCACGAGGCGCCCGCGCGGTCGCTCTTCGTCTCCAACGCGACCGGCACCTTCGAGCTCTACGCCTGGGACCGCGACAGCGACAAGCGGCGCCAGGCAACCGACCGTCCCAACGGCACCGCGCACGGCACGCTCACCCCGGACGGCGCCTGGATCTGGTGGTTCGCCGACACCGACGGCGACGAGTTCGGCGTCTGGCAGCGGCAGCCGTTCGACGGCGGCCCCGACGAGCCGGCCGTCCCCGGGCTCGACCCGGCCTACTCCGCCGGCCTGGCGCTCGGCCGGGACGGCACCGTCGTCGTCGGCCGGATGACCGAGGAGGACGGCACCACCGTGCACGTGGCGCGCCCCGGCGCCGCCGAGCCGGTGGAGATCTACCGGCACCGCGAGTCGGGCGGCGTCGGCGACCTCTCGCACGACGGCACGCTGCTGGCCATCGAGCACACCGAGCACGGCGACGCGATGCACTCCGCGATCCGCGTCGTCCGCCTCGACGGCAGCCCGGTCGCCGAGCTCGACGACACCGAGGGCGGCACCCGCGAACTCGGCCTGACCGTCCTGGGCTTCGCGCCCGTCGACGGCGACCCGCGGCTGCTCATCGGCCACCAGCGGCGCGGCCGTTGGGAGCCGGCGATCTGGAACCCGCTGACCGGCGAGTTCACCGAGCCCGGGCTCGACCTGCCTGGCGACGTCGACGCCGAGTGGTACCCGGACGCCGGCGCGCTGCTGGTGGAGCACTCCCACCAGGCGCGCTCCGAGCTCTTCCGCCACGACCTCGCCAGCGGCGAGACGCGGCGCGTGGACACCCCGGCCGGCACCATCTCGGGCGCCACCGCACGCCCCGACGGCTCGGCCGAGTACCTGTGGTCCTCGGCCGCCGAGCCGCCGCGGATCCGCTCCACCAGCGGCGCGACCGTGCTCGAACCGCCCGGCATGCGGCCGCCCGCCTCGCTGCCGGTCACCGACGCCTGGGTCGAGTCCCCCGGCGGCACGGTGCACGCGCTGATCCAGCGGCCGGCCACCGGCGAGGCGCCCTACCCGACCGTGTTCGACATCCACGGCGGCCCCACCTGGCACGACAGCGACGCGTTCGCCGCCGGGCCGGCCGCCTGGCTCGACCACGGCTTCGCCGTCGTCCGCGTCAACTACCGCGGTTCCACCGGCTACGGGCGCGCCTGGACGGACGCGCTCAAGCACCGCGTCGGCCTGATCGAGCTGGAGGACATCGCCGCCGTCCGCGAGTGGTGCGTGGCCGAGGGCCTGGCCGACCCGGCGCGGCTCGTCCTCACCGGCGGCTCCTGGGGCGGCTATCTGACGCTGCTCGGCCTCGGCACCCAGCCGGACGCCTGGACGGTGGGCGTGGCCGCGGTGCCGGTCGCCGACTACGTGACCGCCTACCACGACGAGATGGAGGCGCTGAAGGCGATGGACCGCACGCTGCTCGGCGGCACCCCGGAGGAGCAGCCCGAGCGGTGGGCGGCCTCGTCGCCGATCACGTACGTCGACGACGTGCGGGCGCCCGTCTACCTCTCGGCCGGCGTCAACGACCCGCGCTGCCCGATCCGGCAGATCGACAACTACGTGGACCGGCTGGCGGCGCGTGGCGCGGCGCACGAGGTCTACCGCTACGACGCCGGGCACGGCTCGCTGGTGGTGGAGGAGCGGATCAAGCAGGTGGCGCAGGAGATCCGGTTCGCGCGGGAACACCTGCCGGCTCAACGGTGACATCGGGCTCGGGCTCGGGCGCTGCCCCGGGCCCGGGCCCGGATCCGGGCTCGCCCGTCGCGACGAGGGCGAGTTCGGCGTCCTGCCTGGCCTCCACCTCGCGGCGGACGAGCCGGAACCACATGAAGACGACGAAGGCCGCGAAGACGAACCACTCGGCGGTGTAGCCGAGGTTCTGGAACGCGTCCATGTCGAGCCCGGTGCCGGTCGGCGCGACCGCCGGCACCGGGGTCATGGGCGCGACGGCGTCCGTGACCGTGATCCAGGGGTCGCCGACCGGGTACGACAGCACGTTGATGAGGGAGGCGGCGCTGATCACGCCGAGCTGCCCGGCCGGCAGCCCCTCGGTCGGGCCGTCCACCTTGCTGGGCGACTCGGCGGCCTGCAACGCGCCGACCACCGTGACCTCGCCCGCCGGCGCGGCCGGCACGGCGGCCGGGTCGGCCTCACCAGGCAGCCAGCCGCGCACCACCGGCACCGCGGGCCCGCCGTCGGCCGGCAGCAGCGGGGTCAGCACGTAGAAACCGAGCTCGCCCTCCAACTGCCGACCCGGCACGAGGAGCTGGCCATCGACGTCGAAGGTGCCGCGCGCCTCGGCCTGCTCGCCGACCGTCTCGGTGGTCAGCGGCAGCAGCTCGGCCAGCGGCCGGGGATCGCCGGGGCCGCGCTCGGCCCGCTCCTGTTGCTCCCGGTGGTTGGCCACCTGGTCCTCGAAGCGGCCGAGCTGCCACATGCCGGCGACCAGGCAGACCGGGATCGCCAGCAGCACGAACACGTTGATCGCCCACCAGCGCGGCGTGAGCAGGAACCGGTACACGGCTCCAACGGTACTTCCGCCCGTCCGCGACTATTCGGTCGGGGCCTGGAGAACACCCGTGCGGTAGATGGTGCCGGAGCACGAGCCCTCCAGCCTGATCTGCGCCGCCTCGGGCTGGCCGGCCGCCGGGGTGTAGCGCAGCACGACGCCGTCGGTGGTGCCGTCCACGCCGTCGCCGCCGACCGTGCCGCCCGACGTGTCGCCGCCCGAGGTGCCGGTGCCGCCGGTCTCCCCGCTCGCTCCGCTCCCCGGGCTCTCGCCGCCGGTCTCGCCGGTGCCGCCCGCGCCGCCCGTGCCGCCCGTGCTCTCGCCGCCGGTGCCGGTCTCGCCGGTCGCACCGCCGCCGCCGTCCTCGCCCGAGACGTCGTCGGGGCCCGGCCCGCCGGTGGCCGTCGGCTCGTCGGTGGCGGGCTCGCCGCGCTCCAGGTTGGGTGAGGGGCCGCCGGAGCCGGCCGGCTCGGTGGCCACGTCGCAACTGTCGATCGCCGTGACGCTCGGCACCCAGGCGAACTGCACCTCGTACGCCTCGCCAGGCGGCAGCACCAGCTCCTCCAGCGTCTCGTCCGGGGTCGGCAGCCGCTCCGCGCGGTCGCCCTCCGTGCGGTCGACGATCTGGATCGAGTCGGCCGACGCCATGCCCATCGGCAGCGCGGCCAACTCCCCGTTGCCGGCGACGCGGCACGGCGAGCTCGACACGTTGACCAGCCGGATCGTGCCGTAGACCCGCCCCTCGGCGTCCGGCGACTCGGTCGTGGTCCGCGCCTCCCCGAGCTGGGTGCGGGCGCAGGTGGGCGAGGACAGGCTCATCTCCGAGCCGTCCCGCGTGGTGGCGGAGCCCTCCTCGTCGCCGGTGGCCGGCGGTTGCCCGTCGGTCTCCGCGCCGTCGCCCGGCCGGCCGGGCGCCTCGGTGTCGCCACCGGCCGGATGCGAGCCGTCCTCGCCCGCGTCACCACCGCCGGCCGGCTCGCCGCCGGCCGTCCGGTCGGTGCCGGCGTCCAGGGTCGCCTCGCCCCCACCGCCGCCCACGTGTTCGGCCGCGGACATCACGACGGGCGCGCCGACCCCGAACAACGCGACGGAGGCCGCCGCGCCCAACCACATCCGCCGGCGACGCCGACGCCGCATCGGCACGGCCTCCCGCAACTGCTCCAACGCCTGCGCGGACGGCTCGAGACCGCCGACGGCATCCCGGAACAACTGCCGGATCTCGGCCTCGCCACCGTCCCCCGGCTTCGCCGGGGAGTTCACGGCCACACCCCTGCCGGTCCCGGCGGCGTTCGCGTCCTCGCGCCCAGCCTCACCGTCGGCATACGGCCACGCCTCCGCCGCGCCTTCGCGGCCGGCGGGCGGCCGGTGGCTCTCGGCCGGCTCCGCCGGCGTCCGCTCCGCGTCTCCCGCGCCGCGCGCCGCGCCAGCGGCGCCGGCCTCGTCGTCGGGACGCCACGGGTCGTCCGGGCCACCAGGCCCGGCAGGGCCATCCGCGCGCCGCGCGTCCCCCGGCCCCTTCGGACCGCTCGGCCCGGCAGGGCCGTTCGCAGGGCCATCCACGCGCCGCGCGTCCCCCGGCCCCTTCGGACCGCTCGGCCCGGCAGGGCCGCCCGCAGGGCCGTTCGGCCGAGGTCGTTTCGGACCGTTCGGCCCGGTAGGGCCGTGGGTCATCGCGCCGCCTCCATGGCGACCCGCAGCGCGGCGATCCCCCGGGAGCCGTACGCCTTCACCGAGCCGGCCGAGATCCCCAACGTCCTGGCGACCTCGGCCTCCGTCATGTCCGCGAAGTACCGCAGCACCAACACCTCGCGCTGCCGCCGCTGGAGCCCCCGCATCGCCTTGATCAGGTCGGCGCGCTCCAACTGCTCGTACGCGCCCTCCTCGGCGCTCGCCATGTTCGGCAGCGGCTTGGAGAGCAGCTTCATCCCCAGGATCCGGCGCCGCAGCGTGGAGCGCGAGAGGTTCACCACCGTCTGCCGCAGGTAGGCGAGCGTCTTCTCCGGGTCTCTGACCCGGCCGCGCGCCGAGTGCACGCGGATGAACGCCTCCTGGACGACGTCCTCGCAGGAGGCCGTGTCGTCGAGGAGCAGCGCCGCGAGACCGAGCAGCGAACGATAGTGCGCGCGGTACGTCTCGGTGAGGAGGTCGATGGTGGTGCCTTCGGCCATCGCGTCGTCCGTGGCCTCAGTCGTACTGCCAGGCACGCTGACGCCGATCGCCGGCTCGCGCGCCGGCAGGGGCGCGATCACGGGCATGCCACCACGCGCGCCGACCCCGCGCGACGATCCTGGTCGAGGGAGCCGTCGTGGGGGCACTGCCGGGAAATCCAGGACCTCTGCCACGCCAGTTGGACACGTTCTCCCCCGCGAAGGTTGTACGTGGCTCGACATGGGTGGCGTATCGAGTGTTTCGCCCCCACATCGACCACCTGCCCGAAAAGTCCTAACCGAAGAGCCTCTCGCGCCCCGGAGGAGGGCAGCTGAAGACGCTCCCCGCACCGCCGTGGTTGCGCTCGCGGTACGGGGAGTTGAAATCGTCTCCCGGGCCCTTGGCCTGGAGCAAGCCATTCAGCCCTACGACTTGGTCACGGGAGCTTCACATCTGGCCACCATCGACCAAATCCGGTGGTAATACCCTCTCTATCCCCACATCTCCCGCTTCCGCCTCAACGGCCGGTTCCTCCGTACACCACGGCCTCGTCGGTCTCGGTGTCCAGCCCGAACGCCGAGTGCACGGCGCGCACCGCCGCCTTGACGTCGTCCTCGCGGGTCACCACCGAGATCCGGATCTCGGAGGTCGAGATCAGCTCGATGTTCACGCCGGCGTTGGAGAGCGCCTCGAAGAAGGTGGCCGTCACGCCCGGGTTGGTCTTCATGCCGGCGCCGACGAGCGAGATCTTGGCGATCTGGTCGTCGTAGCGGAGCGCGTCGAAGCCGATGGTGTCGCGCCGCCGCTCCAGCGCCTCGATCGCCTTGCGGCCCTCGTCCTTGGGGAGCGTGAACGAGATGTCGGTCAGCCCGGTCGACGCGGCGGAGACGTTCTGCACCACCATGTCGATGTTGATCTCGGCGTCCGCGATGGCCCGGAAGATCGTCGCCGCCTCGCCCGGCTTGTCGGGCACGCCCACCACCGTGACCTTGGCCTCGGAGGTGTCGTGGGCAACCCCCGAGATGATCGCCTGCTCCATCGGTTGACCTCCAAGCGGTGCGGTGCTGACCCAGGTACCGGGCAGTCCCGAGAAGGATGACCGCACGTGGATCGGAATGTTGTAGCGGCGCGCGTACTCCACACAGCGGTGGAGCAGCACCTTGGAGCCGGAGCTGGCCAGCTCCAGCATGTCCTCGAACGAGATCCAGTCGATCTTGCTGGCCTTCTTGACCACCCGCGGGTCGGCGGTGAACACGCCGTCGACGTCGGTGTAGATCTCGCACACCTCGGCCTGGAGCGCGGCGGCCAGGGCGACGGCGGTGGTGTCGGAGCCACCGCGGCCGAGGGTGGTGATGTCCTTGCCGCTCTGGGAGACGCCCTGGAAGCCGGCGACGATCGCGATGTTGCCGGCGTCGACCGAGCTCTGGATGCGTCCAGGCGTCACGTCGATGATGCGCGCCTTGTTGTGCACGGAGTCCGTGATGACCCCGGCCTGGCTGCCGGTGAAGGACTGCGCCTCGTGTCCGAGCGCCTTGATCGCCATCGCGAGCAGCGCCATCGAGATGCGCTCGCCGGAGGTCAACAGCATGTCCAGCTCGCGCCCTGTGGCGACGGGGGACACCTGGCTCGCGAGGTCGATCAGCTCGTCCGTCGTGTCGCCCATCGCGGACACGACGACGACCACCTGATGACCGTTCTTCTTCGCCGCGATCACACGCTTGGCGACGCGCTTGATGCCCTCGGCATCAGCGACAGAGGAGCCACCGTACTTCTGCACGACAAGGCCCACGGGTGCTCGCCTCTCGTTCTCTCTCGCTCTTCCATGGCCGACTGCTCTTTCATGACCGAAAGGGGACCATGGCCGGTCGGATTCTACCGAGCGGACCGCTTCGTCCGCCTGTTCAGCGACGAGCCCTGCCCGCTCCGCGGAGTAGGCACACGGAAACAACGGGGAAACGTGCCGGAACTCACATCGACGCACGCCGACGCGCGCGACTCACTCCAACGGCGCAAGCGCCCCGTCCTCGCGCGCCGGGTCGAGGCAGCTGGCCAGCGAGTCCACCAGGTTGCAGAGGCCGGGACGCGTGACGAGCTCGTAGCCGGCCGGCACGCCGCCGCCCTCCGTGAGCGCCGCGTACGCGGGCACGGCGTCGGTGGGCCGGCGCTCCAGGGTCGGGTCGTTCAGCGCGTCGACCGTGTAGAGGCCGAAGCGCGCCCGGTAGGTGCCCCACTCGTAGTTGTCCGTCAGGGACCAGTAGTTGTAGCCGATGACGTTCATCCCGTCGGCCTTGGCCCGCTGCACCCAGTAGATGGTGTCGTTGAGGTTGTCGGCCCTGGTGACCTCGGGGTCGCGGAGGGCCCCGTTGTTGGTCGGCATGCCGTTCTCGACGATGAACAGCGGCAGGTCGGGGAAGCGGCGGTGGTAGGCGCGGAGCGCGTAGTAGATGCCCTCCGGCTGGAGCCGCACGTCCCAGAACGCGCCGGAGGCGGCGGCGATCACGGAGAGGTTGTCGAGGCTGAGGCCGTAGTAGTAGTCGATCCCGGCGAAGTCCAGCTTGTCGGCGAACTGTTCCAGGAAGAACAGGTCGGTGACGCCGTTGAAGCCGCTGATGAAGGCCTGGTTGCTGGTCACCTTGGCGTCGTCGTCGATCGCGTGGATCAGGTCGTAGGCGCGCCGGTGCGCGTCCACGACGTTGGCCCGCGCCGGCAGCCACTCCCACCACTCGAGGGCGCCCACGGTCAGCTCGTGGTTGAGCAGCACCAGCGGCTCGTTGAACGTCACCCAGAGGGCGCCGCTGTCCTGGTAGCGGGCGACGATCCGCTCGCTGTAGGCGAGGAAGTCCTCGACGGTCTCCGCGGCCGCCCAACTCCCCTGGTCCGTCACCCAGCCGGGTTCGGTGAAGTGGTTGAGCGTGATCATCGGCGTCATCCCGGCGTCGAGGATCCGGGCCACGACGTCGTCGTAGTACGCCAGCTCCGCCTCGTCCCACACTCCTGGCGCGGGCTGCACCCGGGCCCACTCCACCCCGAACCTGAACGTGTTCACGCCCATCTCGGCGGCGAGCGCGATGTCCTCCGGGTACCGGTGCCGGAAGTCGACGGCCTCCCCGTACGGGTCGACCCCGTCCCGCCCGGCGTTCTCCTCGACCCACCGCTGCCAGTTGCTGTCCGGGGCGTCCCCCTCGCTCTGGTAGCCGGAGGTCGCCACCCCCCAGTAGAACGACCGCGACCATCCGCCCTCGTCCTCCTCGTCCCCCTCGGCCCCGGCCGCCGGCGCGGCCGTCAGCACGAGTGCCATGGCGGCGAGACCCAACGCCGGACGGTACAAGCGACCTCGCAACACGTCGCCTCCCTCAAGTTGACGCGCCAGTAAGTTCCTGCACCGTATGCGCGATCGGGACGAACGTCAGGAAGCGATTCCAGCCGCGGACGAGGTCGGGCACGAGGCGCGCGCGGCGCCTCGACCAAGGACCTCAACACTACCCTTGGGGTACGGTGGAACCATGACCGCTTCGCTGGAGGACCTGCCGTTCACCGAGTTCATTCAGCGCCCCACGGCCGCGACGGGCCGCCTGGCCTCGGTCCGCGCGCTACGGCTGCGCCGCCGGGACGCCGAGGATCTGGTCGTCATGCCGGCCGAGCGGGCGGAGCGCGAGGGCGAGGTCATCGATCTGACGGCCCGGCTCCTGGTCTCGCTGCTCCGCCAGGAGGGCGGCCCGGCACTGATCCAGGCGGTGCTGCCCGACGCGCTGCCCTGGGTCCGCTTCCTTCCGCCCGACGACGTCCGCATACTCGCGACCGAACTCACCGAGACGGTCGCGGCCTCCGCCTCCCTGGGGGTCACGGCTCCCATCGCGCAGCTTCTCGTCGAGTGGAAGCACACGGCCGAAGCCCACGCCGACCCGGAGCTTCACGCGCGCCTGACCCGCCCCGCAGGAGACGACTACGGCCCCGTGCCCCCGCCCGACGGCGGTGACGAGTGAGCCCCAAGCGCGGCGAACGGGCTGCCCCGCCTCCCCTTCCCACCGAGTACGACCTCCGCTTCGACGACGCCGAGAGCGCCAAGGGCTGGGAGGAGTTGAGCCGCGCGGCGCCCGGCAACCTGCGGAAGGCGTTCGACGCCGTTCGCGCCGAGCCCCGGCCGATCCCGCCAACGGAGAGGCACCATCGCCTCCGTGGCACCCTGGCGCGGGTGCGCCGCCGAGGAATGGCTCTGGAGCAGTAGCAGTACGAGGTCACCGCCGGCGGCCGGATCTGGTACCTGGTCGACGACGCGACACGCACCGTGTGGATCACCTACGCGGGAACGCGCCATCCGAGGGCGACCGATCGGTGAACCGATCCCGGGGACGGAGAGCCGGCCGAGGCACCGTCGAGCTGGCCGAGACGCCGGACGGCGGCACCGACATCACCTGGTCCGCCGTCTTCGTGCCGAAGCCGCGCCTCTCAGGACCGTTCTGGCGGTGGTACCTGACCCGCTTCATGCGGCGGATGGCCGACGGCCTGGCCGGGTGCGCCGCCGCCCGGTCGAGCCGTTAGCGTGACGACCGCGAACGACCACGCGGCACGACGCGGGGCCCCCGGGACCACCCGGGTCCACGCGGCACCACGAGCGACGAGGACACCGACGGCCATGACCACCACCATCGACAAGATCGCCTGGCTCCGGCTGGAGGACGGGAAGATCCTCAGCACCCGCTCCCGCGGCAAGGACGCCTACTACTTCCCGGGCGGCAAGCGCGAGCCGGGCGAGAGCGACGTCGACACCCTCGTCCGCGAGATCGCCGAGGAGCTCACGGTCGCGATCCGCCCCGAAACCGCCGTCCACGCGGGGACGTTCGAGGCCCAGGCGCACGGCAAGGCCGGCGGGATCACCGTCCGGATGGCGTGCTACACCGCCGACTACCAGGGCACGCTCGAAGCCAGCGCCGAGATCGAGGAGCTCGCCTGGCTCGGCTACGCCGACCGCGACCGGGTGTCCCTCGTCGACCAGCTGATCTTCGACCACCTGCACCAGGCCGGCCAGCTCGACTGACGCTCCGCGGGCCAGGCGTCAGCGCGCGACGGCGTAGCCCCCGAGGGCGGGCTCCAGCAGGTCGAACGCCTGGACGGCCTCCGGGGCTATCTCGGCGGCGATCCGGTGGTTGTCGTGCCCGGCCAACGTGAGCTCCTGGACGCGCTCGAACAACACCCGGTGGGCGGCCGCGAGTTGACTGGCGACGACGCGAGTGCCGAAGTCGTCGGCGACGGCTCCGGTGGCCGCCGCCAGGGCTTCGGCCAACGCGTGCTCCCGCTGGTCGTGGAGGTCACGCAGCCTGGCGGTGAGCGTCGGGCTCTCGGCGATCATCCGGGAGAAGGCCGGGCCGCTGAACCCCGCCACGGGATCGCGCTCCTCGACCGCGCCGAGGAAGGCCCGCCGCAGCGCGCCGAGCGCCGACTCCCCCGCCTCGCGCTCCGCGACGGCCACGGCCAGGCTGGCGACGAACTCCTCGTGGTGGTCGAGCGCCAAGTCCTCCTTGCGCGCGAAGTAGTTGGTGACGGTCTTCCTGGCCACCAGGGCCGCGGCGGCGATCTCCGCGATGGTCGTCTGCTCGAAGCCCCGGTCCAGGAAGAGCCGGGTCGCCTGGTCGGAGATCAGCTGCCGCGTCTCCCGCTTCTTGGACTCTCGAAGCCCTGTCGTCTCACCAGCCATGAGGAAATCTTACACCCGTGGTAAAAAACTGTTGACCCCCTTCATCCCCTCGACGTAAGATTACGCTCGTCGTAAGTTTTTTCCTGGAGGGCCACTTGAAGATCACCGCATCAACCGTCTCGCTCACCGTCGACGACGTGGCCGCGTCCCACACCTTCTTCACCAGGCACCTCGGCTACCGGGAGACGGTCTCCGCCGAAGGATTCGCCTCGCTGGCCCACGACGGCGGGGCGGTCGACATCGTCCTGCTGCGTCGCGGCATCGACGTCCTGCCCGCCGAGCAGCGCGACCAGCACGCCGCCGGCCTCATCCTGGCCTTCACCGTCGACGGCCTCGACGCCGAGGAGCGGCGGCTGCGGGAGGAGGGGGTCACCATCACCATGCCGCTGCGCGAAGAGCCCTGGGGCGAGCGGCTCTTCCAGATAACCGACCCCAACGGGGTGGTCGTCCAGTTCGTGGAGTGGGCGGAGCCCGCCGGGGCCTGACGGCTCACCGCCCCGTCAACCGCCGGCCGTCAACCGCTGGCCGTCAGGCGCCGGATCGCGAGCCGTGCGAGCTGCGGAAGGTGCGGCGGTAGGCGTCCGGAGGCACGCCGATGGTGCGGTTGAAGTGCCGGCGGAGCGTCGTGGCGGTGCCCATGCCGGTGGCCGCCGCGATGGCGTCGACGCTGTCGCCGGTGGCCTCCAGCAGCTCCTGGGCGCGCCGGATGCGCTGCGTCTGTAGCCACTGCAGCGGGGTGGTGCCGGTCACCGACCTGAAGTGGCGGGCCAGGTTCCGCGAGCTCATGTTCGCCCGGCGGGCGAGGTCCTCCACGGTCAGCGGATGGTCCAGCCGCTCGATCACCCAGGGGAGGAGCTCGGCGAGCGGGTGGTCGTCCCGGGCGGGCACCGGGGCGGTGACGAACTGGGCTTGGCCGCCGGCCCGGTGCGGGGGCACGACCAGGCGGCGGGCGACCGTGTTGGCGATCGCCGAGCCGTGGTCGAGGCGGACGAGGTGGAGGCACAGGTCCATCGCGGCGGCCTTGCCGGCGGAGGTCAGCACGCTGCCGTTGTCCACATAGAGCACGTCGGGATCGACCGTCACCCGGGGGTGGCGGGCGGCCAGCTCCCGGGTGTGCGCCCAGTGCGTGGTCGCGCGTCGGCCGTCCAGCAGGCCGGCGGCGGCCAGCACGAAGGCGCCCGTGCAGAGGGAGGCGACTCGCGCGCCCGCCTCGTGGGCCGCGCGCACCGCGTCGACCAGGTCGGCGGGCGGGTCCACGTCGACGTCGGCCCACCCGGGGACGATCACGGTGTCGGCGTGCGGGAGTCGATCGAGACCGTGGTCGACCTCCAGGCGGAACAGGCCGGCCCGCACCGTGCCCGATCCGCAGAGGGCGACGTCGTACCAGGGCACGCTCACGGCGTCCGGGGCGGAGGCGAAGACCTCGTAGGCCACGGACAGTTCGTAGTGCAGCATCCCGTCGGTGACGGCCAGCGCGACAGAACTCATGTCCGAAACTGTACGCATCGCGTCGTTCCAGACGCTCACGCGGGTGGAGCACACAGCGCCAGGATGGAGGCAGTTGATAGTTCAAGCACTGCGGGAGAACTGATGGCAACGGCTCACACGGTGGCGGTGTACGGCGCCTACGGGCACACCGGGCGTTTCGTGGTGGCGGAACTGCTGGATCGCGGGTTCGTCCCGCTCCTGTCCGGGCGCGACGCAGGCAAGCTGCGAGCATTCGCGGCCTCCCACCCGGGTCTTGAGGTCCGGCCGGCCTCGGTCGACGACCCGGCCGCGCTCGACCGCGCGCTGGCCGGCGCGGCCGCCGTCGTCAACTGCGCCGGCCCCTTCGCCACCACCGCCGCCCCGGTGATCGAGGCGGCGCTGCGCGCCGGCATCCCGTACGTGGACGTGGCGGCCGAGATCGAGGCCAACCTCGACACCTTCACCCACTTCGCGGATCGTGCCCGCGCCGCGGGCACCGTGCTGGTCCCCGCGATGGCCTTCTTCGGCGGCCTCGGCGACCTGCTGGTCACCACGGCGATGGGCGACTGGACGGCGGCCGACGAGGCACACGTCGCCTACGGCCTGAACAGCTGGCACCCCACCGCCGGGACCCGGGCCGCGGGCACCGTCTCGCGCGACCGCAGGGACGGTCGGCGCGTCCGCTTCAGCCAGGGGCGCCTGGAGTACCGCGACGACGCCCCGCCCACCCTGAAGTGGCCCTTCCCTCACCCGTTGGGGGCCCGCGAGGTGATCGGCGAGTTCAGCATGGCCGACGTCGTCACCGTCCCCAGCCACCTGCCCCTCCCCGAGGTGCGCACCTACATGACCACCGAAGCGGCCGCGGACCTGGCGGCCGCCGACACACCCGCGCCGTCCGCCGTCGACGAGCACGGCCGGTCCGCGCAGACCTTCCTCGTCGACGTCGTCGTGCGCTCCGGCGGCGCGGAACGGCGCGCCGTGGCGAGCGGCCAGGACATCTACGCCGTCAGCGCCCCCCTCGCGGTGGAAGCGATCCACCGGGTCCTGGCCGGACGGGCCAAGACGGTGGGCGTCGCCTCCGCCGGCGCCGTCTTCGACGCGCCCGACTTCCTCCGCGCCCTCTCCCCGCACATCACCGTCGAACTGCGGTGAGCGCGCGCCGGACTCAGCGCACGGTGCCGAGGAAGGCCGCAAAGGCGGCCGGCCGGAAGGTGAGGCGCGGGGCCCCGGCGGGCGCCGTCTTGGAGTCGCGCAGGTGGACGACGGCCAGGGCGTTGGCCACCTCGACGCAGTCGCTGCCCTCGGTGTCGCTGTAGCTGGACTTGAACCAAGCCAGTTCGTCGCTCATAGCTCATCGACCAATCGCTGGATGAAACGGACGGACTCCTCCGCGCTGAGAGCCTGCATCCGGATCATTCCATAGCGTTGGGCGAGCGTACTGACCTCTTCCGCGTCTGACGTGAACTGGCTGAGCGACTGCCCCTCGACCAGGGTGAAATGGTCATGGTCCTGCGTCTCCAGCAGAACCATCGGCCCGTTGAGGCCCGCGTGGGCGCCCCGATCGAAGGGCAACACCTGGAGCGAGACGTTACGCAACTCCGCCAGCTTCAGCAGGTGTTCGAGCTGGGCCCGGTACACATCCCTGCCACCGACCGGGCAGCGCAGCGCGGCCTCGTAGATCACGAAGCTGAAGTTCGTCAGCGGCGTGCGGGTCAGGATCGCCTGCCGCGCGAGTCGCGCCGTTGCCCGCGCCTCGATGAGCTCGTCGTCCAGGGTGGGGCGGTGGGCGTTGAGCAGCGCCCGGATGGTGGCCTCGGTCTGCAACAGGCCAGGAATGAGCAGCGGTTGGTACGAGTTCAACACCATCGCGTCGGCCTCGTACTCGAAGAAGTCCTGCGATCGCTCCGGGAACTTTTTCTCCTGGTTCAGGTAGGAGAGACCGGCCACCAACTTCCCCCGCGCATCGCACATCTCGTCGGAGACCTCGGCGAGGCGCGGCGGCACGGGGCGGCGGCCCTGTTCGACCGACTTGATGGTGTCGACGGAGTACCCCGCGACCTCCGCGATGTCCTCGCGCCGCACCTGCGCGTGTGCGCGCCACAGCTGCAACTGCTTCCCGAAGTATCGGTGAACGACGGGAAGTTGAGGGTCCTTGGCCATCGCGCCGCCTCCTCCGTGAGGCAGGTACGTACACTGCGTACCCACTCCGTCACTGGGCAGAGTATGGCGGCTTCGGCCACCGTCTTCCCCATGAACGACGAAACTTCCGCCCTTTCGTGGGCGGTGGCGACCGGGGCTGCCAGCGACGTGGCCCGGGAGCGGTGGCGGTGGAATCGCGCGATGGAGGTGCGGATCGGGGTGCTGTGGGAGGTCGTGCGGTTGACGCGTGACCTCGGGGAGGCGTCGCTGCACCGGTTGCGGCGGGCGCAGGAGCCGGTCGGCCTGGTGTTGGACGTGCCGCTGCGCGGCGCCGTGGAGTTCCTGGTGCCGTGCGGCACGGCGGCGAGTTGGCCGCCGATCGCCGGCACGGTGGCCGTCGCCGACGGCACGATGCGGTGGCCCGCGCCGCGGGCCAGCGCGGCGAACGGGCGGCGCGCGATCTGCGGCCGGCGCTGGCTGGTCGCGCCGGCGGCCGTCGCGAGCGTGATCACCGACGCCAACGCGCTGTGCGAGGCGGTGGCGGGGGCCATCGCCCATGAACGGTTCGTCTTGCGAGCAGAACGGGAAGAAGGGGATAACGTGCCGGAACCACCCGAATCGGAGGAGAGCGCGATGAGCGAGAGCGAGCCGGCTGACGACGTGGGTCGTCAGGGGGCGGCGTGACCGGCGGCCGGTTTCGCGTCGCGTACGCGGGGGTGGCCGAGTCGGCGCACGGGGCCTTGCCCGAGCCGCTCAGGTCGCGGTTCGACGCCGGGATGAGCGTGCTCGCCATGTCCCCCTACGGCGGCGGTTCGGTGCCGGTCAACGGTGAACGCGACCGGCGCGACGCGGAGGTGGCGGGCGTCGCCGTCCGCTACTACGTCGGGCCCGAGGTGCTGACCGTCGCCGCGGTGCGGTCCGTCTTCTGGCCCGATTAGCGGAACGTCCGCGTCACGGCTGGAACTTGTAGCCGAGTCCGCGGACCGTGAGGAGGTGCCGTGGGGTGGCGGGGTCGGGTTCGATCTTGTCGCGGAGGCGTTTGACGTGGACGTCGAGCGTCTTGGTGTCGCCGACGTAGTCGGCTCCCCAGACGCGGTCCATGAGTTGGGTGCGGGTGAGGACCCGGCCGGCGTTGCGGAGGAGGAGGGTCAGCAGGTCGAACTCCCGCAGCGGGAGGCCGATCTGGCGGCCGTCGACGGCGACGATGTGACGCTCGACGTCGATCCGCACCGGGCCGGCCTCAAGCGCGGCCGACTCGTCCTCCTCCGGTGGGGACCAGTCGGCGCGGCGGCGCAGCACGGCGCGGATCCGGGCGACGAGTTCGCGGCTGGAGAACGGCCTGGTGACGTAGTCGTCCCCGCCGATCTCCAGGCCGACGACGCGGTCGATCTCGGAGTCGCGCGTGGTGACGAAGATCACCGCGGCCTGGGTGCGGCCGCGGATCTGCCGGCACACCTCGAGGCCGGACATGTCCGACAGCACGGCGTCGAGCAACACGAGGTCGGCGCCGTCGCTCTCCAGTCGTTCGAGCCCCTCGCGGCCGGTCGCCGCGGCGGCGACATCGAACCGCTCGGCGGACAACAGCCTGGTCAGCGCCTCACGGAAGGGTTCATCGCCGTCCACGACGAGAATCCGAGTCATGCTTCGTCCCCTCTGCCTCACCCGTTCTTGTCCAGCAACCGGTGAGCTGTTACCGAGCTTCGCACGGCGGGCGATAGGGCAGGTCGGGGAGGTGCCGTTCCCACACCTCGGGGGTGAGGGCGCCGCGGGTCGCGTCGCAGATGACGTCCCGGTTGCTGTCGGGGTCCAGAACCCAGATCCGGAGGTTGTCCTCGGTCCGGGTGACCAGCACGTCGCCGTCCGGGGCGTAGGCAAGGCCGAAGGCCAACTCGACCGTGTCGCCGCCCAGCGGTTGGCCGTAAGGCCGAGGCTGCTCGGGCTCACGGATGTCCCACAGTCGCAGTTGCCCGTCGTCTCCAAGGCTGGCGAGCAGGGAGTCGTCGGCTGGGCTTACCGCCACTCCGCGGATGCCGGTCCCGTGTGCGTCCGGCATTTCGCCCAGCCGGTCAGGCTCGGATGGGTCCGTGAGGTCCCACAAACGAAGCGTGCTCCTGCTGCCGGGACCTCCGCCGCCCCCGCCGGTGACCAACGTCCGGCCGTCCTGCGTGAAGCCCATCGCGGACACGCCACCGACATCATCGGTACGAACTTCACCGAGCGGGGCTTCCGGGGCGGCCTGGCCCTCGCCAACCGCCCACAGTCGCACGACCGCCTCCTCGCCGTACCCGCCTCCCACGGCCAGGATCTGAGAGTCGGGGGTGAAGGCAGCCGACACCGCTTCGGCTCTGGCTGCCAGGACGACACCCCGGTCGGTGGGACGACTCAGGTCCCGGACGTCCCAGAGTTGCACGGCATCGTATGACGGGTTGGACAGGGCCAACGTCGTGCCGTCGGGGGACCAGGTGATGCGATCTGGCACTCCCTGTTCACCGAGTCGGACACCGCTTCGTCTCACGGGCCCCACCGAATCGCTCACATCCCAGAGTTCGAGCGTTCCATCGAGGTCGAGAGTGGCCATCGTCGCGTCGTCCGGGCTCAGCGCGAGGGACCACACACTCGACTCGGTCGGCCATGTCCA
Source organism: Streptomyces mayteni (assembly GCF_054783955.1). Classification (NCBI taxonomy): domain Bacteria; kingdom Bacillati; phylum Actinomycetota; class Actinomycetes; order Kitasatosporales; family Streptomycetaceae; genus Streptomyces; species Streptomyces mayteni. Next base: position 17,611 of record NZ_BAAGPR010000114.1, read on the forward strand.
TTCACTGCTGAGTGGTTCCGGCTGGCCGGGGTCGGACATGTCCCAGCTGATCAACCCGTCAAGCGTCGGGAAGGTGAGAGTGTCGCCATCCGGCCCGATCGCCTGCTCCATGTCAGCACCGGCCAGCCGCGTATCGGTCAACATCGTGGCGGGCACCCGCCACAGCCGCACGATCCCCCCATCGTCGCCAGCGACCAGCGTCCGGCCATCGGCGCTCCAGGCGAGCAGCGTGGGCATAGTGTCGCCGGTGAGCGGCGGACCGAAGGGCACGGGCCCCGTACCGGTGGCGTTGGTGACCCACAGCCGCACGCTCGCCTCGGCCGAACCCATTGGCCCCGCGCTGGCGCTGGCAAGGAAGGGGCCGTCTGGGCTGGGCGCCAACAGGTCGACGCCTCCGAGGTGGCCGGGGACGGACGGGCCGCCGGTGGAAACAGTCATCCGCCCTTCGTCGAGGTCCCACATCGCGAGTCCACCGTCCGCGCCGCCTGTGACGAAGGTCTGTCCGTCCGGGAGGAAGGCCACCGCTGAGACGCCGCCGAGATGGTCGATCACGGGTACGTCGAGGCTCTCGGGCGCACCCCCGCCCGTCACGTCCCACGTTTGCACGGCGCCCATGTCGTCACCCGTCACCAGCGTGCTGCCGTCCGGGCTGAACGCCATGGCGGCGACCGCCGTCCCTTCACGGGTGAGCGGCTCGCCGAGTGCGGTGGGTCTGGTGGGTGTGGTCACGTCCCACACCTGGACGGTCCCGTTCGTTCCCCGCGCGGCGAGCAGCCTGCCGTCCTCGCTGAACTCCGCTGACCAGGCGCCCTCTTGGATGTTGGGGAGCGGGTCACCGAGCGGCGATGGACGGTCCTGTCCTGTCACGCTCCAGAGTTGGGCGGGCCCGTCCCCGGACACCGTGACGAAAACCTCGCCGCTCGGCCCGAACATCACCCGCTCCGGGACGATGGAGGCCGTCACGGGGCCGCCCAGCAACGCCGGCCGAGCCGGATCACCCACGTCCCAGAGACGCACCGAGTCGTCCAAGTGCGTCGTGACAAGCAAGGTGCCGTCCGGACTGAACGCCATCGCCCTGCCGTTCCCTGGATCGCCCGGCAGCGGGGTACGCGGCGGTTCGCGACCCGGCGGACCGCTGATGTCGACCAGCCGCACGGTGTCGTCGGTGAAGGCGGCGAGCAGCCCCGCGGCCCGGTTGAAGACCGGATCTGCCAGATCGACCAGCGGCGTGGAAAGGACGCTGTTGGCGTTGTCGAGCAGGCGGCTTCGCGTGCCGGGATCGTCCGGGCGCATCGCCTGGGCGACGAGGTCGAACTGTGCAGCCAGGGAGGGGTCGGACTCGCGTAACTCCTCTGCGGTGGCCGTGACCTGGCGGAATCGGGCGGTGTCGCGCTCGGCCTCGGCCGTGGACGCCTGCTGGTTGGCAACGTACGCCGCCCCCAGCGCCAGCACCGCCAACACCGCGACGAAGGCGGTGAATCCGCGCCGGAGCCGGGTGGCTCGGCGCGCCCGGCCGTGGGCGGCCGTGCGGAACGCGGTGGCAGTGGCCGACAGCCGGTCGACCGGTGAACTCTCGGCGGCGGCGAGGCGGTTGCCGGTCCACAGTAGGTCGGGGTCGCGGCCGGCGCGGTCCCAGTCGGTGGCTGCCTCCTCCAACTGCTGGCGGACCAGCCGGTCCGCGCGGTCCTCGTCGATCCACTCCCGCAGGCGCGGCCAGGCGCGCAGCAGCGCCTCGTGGGTGATGGTGACGGTGTCGTCGTCGCGGGTGAGGAGGCGGGCCGCGGTGAAGGCGTCGAGGGCGGCCGGGTCGAGGTCGGTGGCCGGCAACGGGCGCCTCGTGTCGTCGGTGCCGTCGGCGCCGATGCGGGTGAGGCGGAGGAAGAGGGTGCGGGCGGCGGCCCTGGTGGCGTCCGAGTCGAGCGCCGCGTATGTCGTCTCCGCTGTGGTGGCGACGGCGCGGCGGATACCGCCGGTGGCGCGGTAGCCGTCAACCGTCAGGACGGAGCCCTCGCGTTGTTGCCAGGTGGCACGCAACGCGTGGGCGAGGAGCGGGAGTCGGCCGGCCTCGGCGTGGCCGAGTTCGTCCACCAGCAGCTCGACCAGGCCGGGTTCGACGTCGAGGCCCACCTCGGCGGCGGGGCGGGTGATGGCCTCGCGCAGGCCGTCGTCCGTGAGCGGGCCGACGACGACCTGCCGGGTCGCCAGGGCGGTGCGGAGCACGGCGTGGTCGGCGGCGCGGGCGTAGAAGTCGGAGCGGAGGGCGCAGATCACGGGCGCGCGCCTGGCGTGCTCCTGTAATCGGTCGAGGAACGCGACCCGTTCCGCCTCGTCCTCGCAGAGGGTGAAGAGCTCTTCGAGCTGGTCGACGACCAGCGCCGCGTCCGGTTCCAGCGGCACGTCGAGTGGGCGCGCCCCCGGCGTGCGGACGGCGGCGCGCGGCCGGTCGGGCGCGGCGCGCGCCAACGCGGGCAGCACGGCGGCGCGCAGCAGCGTCGACTTGCCGGCGCCCGACGGCGCGACGACGATCAGCGGCCCCGGCGGAGCCACGGACAGCCTCGCGTCGAGACCGACCAGGATCTCGGCGATCAGCGCGTCCCGGCCGTGGAACCAGCGGGCGTCCGCCTCCTCGAAGGAGGCCAGGCCGGGGTACGGGCACTCACCGGCGTGCGCCGGCGCGGCGGCCGCACGCCTGGCGGCGCGCACGTCCGCGACGTACACCACGTGCAGGTCACGGCCGGCCTGGAAGATGCTGGCACCGTCCCGCGCCTCGGCCCACTGCCGGAGACCGTCGTGCTCGTCGCCGTCCCGCATCGGCCCCGTCACCCCCCGTGGTCCCATGGTGCCAGCGGCCCGCCGCCCGGGCCAGAGGGCGACCCGCAGGGCCGGGCCGCCGTGGAATGCCGGCCGCCGGCCGGCGACGTACCGTGCTGGTATGGGCTCCGGAACGGGCTCCGAGCCGGACGACGGCGACCTGTCGCTGCTGAGTCCGCACATGCATCGGGCCATCAGGGAGACCGGCGGCTACGGCGGCGGCGTCTTCCTGCTGGCCCCGGGCGAACGCGTGCTACGGCTGGCCGTGGTCTCCGGCATCCCGATGGACGTGGCCAGCCCTTGGTCGCGGGTGCAGCTCGACGTCCCCGTGCCGCTGACCAGGGCCGTCAACGAGCGGCGGCTGATCTGGCAGGAGAGCGGCCGGCACGACAGGCGCGGGCCGCGGGTGAGCGTGCCCCTGCCGTACTCGTACGCCGTCGCGCACGCCCCGATCCTCACCGACAACGGCGCTGACGGGGAGGACGGGGAGGACGGCGAGTGCTGGGGCGTGCTGATGGTGCTCTGGCCCGGCTCGCACCCGTCCCAGCTCCCGCCGCACGAGCGCGAGCCGCTGGAGGCCGGCTGCCGGCGCCTCGGGCCGCTGCTGCGGGACGCAGCCCGGCGTGGCCGGCCGGTGCGGCTGGCCGAGGAGCCGACGGTCCTGGAGCGGCCGCGCACCCGGATGCCGGAGCCGGCGCACGCGCTGGCGGCCGCCGACTTCGCCGAGCGGCTGCCGGAGGGCGCCGTCGCGCTCGAGCTGGACGGCCGGGTCGCGTTCGTCACCGAGCGCGGCGCCGCGCTGCTCGGCGCCAACGGGGCCGAGCTGCTCGGCGCGCGGCTGTGGGAGGCGGTGCCCTGGCTGGCCGACGCGACGTACGAGGACCGGTTCAGGGCCGCGGTCATCAGCCGCCAGCCGACGTCGTTCACGGCGCGGCGGGCGCCCGGGCACTGGCTGCGGTTCGACCTGCACCCGGGCGACCGGGGACTCAGCGTCCGGATGTGCCCGGCCAGGGCGCCGGCCGAGGAGCCGACGGGCTCGGCCGAGGCCGCCGGAACCGTCTCGGAGTCGGCCGAGGCGGCGCCCGAGGCGCCGACCCGGGTCGGGGCGATCTACCAGGTGATGCGGCTCGCCGTCACCCTCACCGAGGCGGCGGGCGTGGCGGACGTGGTGCGGCTGGTCGCCGACCAGCTGCTGCCGGCCTTCGACGCGCAGGGGCTGATCCTCTGCGTCACGGAGGGCGACCGGCTGCGGCTGGTCGGGCACCGGGGCTGCCCGCCGGAGATCGCGGACCTGCTCGACGGGACGCCGCTGGCCAGCCGCACCAGCCCGACCACCGCCGCCATGGCCGGCGGCACGCCCACCTTCTACGGCTCACCCGACGAGATGCGCCGCCGCTACCCCCACATCCCCGACGTGGACCGGGAGGTCGCGGGACGGGCCAGGACGGGGGCGGCGGCCTGGTCGTTCCTGCCGCTGGTCACCTCGGGACGGGTGGCCGGCTGCTGCGTGGTCACCTACGACCGGCCGCACGACTTCACCGCCGAGGAACGCACCCTGCTGACGTCGCTGGCCGGCGTCGTCGCCCAGGCCCTGGAGCGGGCCCGGCTCTTCGACGCCAACCAGCGCCTCGCCCGCCGGCTCCAGAAGGACCTGCTCCCGCGTGACCTGCCCAGCATCCCCGGGCTCGACGTGGCGGCCCGCTACCTCGCCGCGACCAAGGGCATGGAGATCGGCGGCGACTTCTACGACGTGATCGAGCTGGACGGCGGCGCCGGCGCGACGATCGGCGACGTGCAGGGGCACAACGTGACGGCGGCGGCGCTGATGGGACAGGTGCGGACGGCCGTCCACGCGGCGGCCGGCACCGAGCCGTCCGAGGTGCTGACCCGCACCAACCGGCTGCTCAACGACCTCGACCCCGGACTGTTCACCAGCTGCCTCTACGTCCACCTCGACCTGGGGAGACGACGGGCCAGGCTCGCCACCGCCGGCCACCCGCCGCCGCTGCTGTGGCTGCCGGACGGGCGGATCGGCGAGGTGGAGGTGCCACCGGGACCGGTGCTCGGCGTCGACCCGCGCGCCGACTACCCGGCGGTGGAGATCGAGCTGCCGCCCGGCGCGGTGCTGCTGCTCTTCACGGACGGGCTGATCGAGCGGCCGGGGCAGCACCTGGACGACTCGACGGCGGCGCTGGCCGGCCACTTCGCGCGGATCGCCGAACAGCCGGAGCGGAGCATGGACGAGCTGGCCGAGACGCTGCTCCGCTCGCACCAGACGGGGCAGACGGGCGACGGCCGCGGCGACGACATCGCGCTGCTGCTGCTCAGCCCGCGGGGGTGACGGGCGGGCCTCGGCGGTTGGCGGACAGGTGTCCCAGGATTTCGGACCACCGGGCGGACCTGGCTCGACGCCGTGGCCGCGTGGCGTCACAGTCACCGTATGACTACCGAGAAGCCCCTGGTCACGGCCGGTCAGCCGGGAGGCTGGCAGGCCGTGCCGCGACGCTGGCCCGCGGGGCTGGGGTTGGCGGCCGTGACCGTGCAGTTCGCGACGGGCGTCGAGCGGGAATTCGTGGCGACCGTGGTGTGCGTGGCGTGCCTGTGCTACCTCGGTGCGGCGGCCTTGGGAAGGCCGTGGCTGGCCTGGGCCGGGATCGTCGGCGGCTCGGTGGTGGTGACGGTCGCGGAAGTGGCCGGCCTGCCCTGGTGGAGCGGCGTCGGGGTCGCGGCACTGGCCCTCGTCCTGGCGGGTCTGATGACGCGCGCGCCACGTCCGGCGTTGACCGCGCAGACCATCGCCATGGCCGGCTTCGGCGCACTCGCGGTGGCGGCGCTCGCCCTGACACCGCGGCTGGGTCTCGCCCTGGCCGGGCTGGCACTGGCGGCGCACGGTGGGTGGGACGTGATCCACTACCGGCGGGACGCGGTGGTGCCGCGGTCCTTGGCGGAGTTCTGCTTCGTGTTGGACGTGCCGTTGGGGCTTGGCGCCCTGGGGCTCGCGGCGGCCCAGTAGTGCGACGCCATGGCCCTGTTGGCCATGACCGTGGCTAAGCCTGCCCTGGGGTGAGCCCCAACGGGGTGGCGATCTCGGCCTCCATCACGCGGCCGGCCTGCCGCTCCAGGTCGCCGTCCTCCGCGCCGCTGTCCGTGTCGAGGCCGTCGAGCTCGGCGAGCGGCGTGTCGAGACGGACGTGCGCCACCAGGGACTGGAGCGCGCGCAGCGCGGCGCTGGCGGTCGGGCCCCAGTTGGAGAGGTAGGAGAACTGCCACCACCACAGCGCCTCGCTGATCCGGCCGGCGCGGTAGTGCGCCATGCCGTGCCGCAGGTTGCTGATGATGTCGGCGAGGTCGTCGGAGATGCGGGACGGGACGGGCGTGGAGCGCGGCACGTAGGGGTCGAAGACCTCGGAGTAGACGTCGACCGGCGCCAGCAGCGCGGCCAGCCGCTCACGCAGCTCGTCCATGTCGGGGTCGGGGCCGGTGTCCGGCTCGTAGCGCTCCTCGGGAACGATGTCCTCGTGGGCGCCGAGCCGGCCGCCGGCGAGCAGCAGCTGGGAGATCTGGAGCAGCAGGTAGGGCACCGCGCTGTCCGGGTCGTCGCCCTTGGCGACCTCCGTGACGGCGACCATGAAGCTCTCGATCTGGTCGGTGATCTGCACGGCGAAGCTGTCAGGCCCACCGGCCGCGGCCAGCTCCTCCTCGTTCGGCGCGACATCGGGCATCACGCGATCGCCTCCCCTGCGGTACCCACGGTCCATGTGGTCCGTATGAGCCCTGTGGTGCTTGCGGTCCCTGCGTTACACATCGAGCAGCCGCCTCCCCTCGAAGGCACGCCCCAAGGTGACCTCGTCGGCATACTCCAAGTCTCCCCCGACGGGCAGCCCGCTGGCTAGCCGGGTGACCCGCAACCCGAGCGAGCTGACCATCCGGGCCAGGTAGGTGGCGGTCGCCTCGCCCTCCAGATTGGGGTCGGTGGCGAGGATCAGCTCCGTGACCGAGCCGTCGGCCAGCCGGGCGAGCAGCTCCCTGATCCGCAGGTCACCGGGGCCGACGCCGTCGATCGGGCTGATCGCGCCGCCGAGCACGTGGTAGCGGCCCCGGAACTCGCGGGTGCGCTCGATGGCGACCACGTCCTTGGGCTCCTCGACCACGCAGATGACCGTGGTGTCGCGGCGGGGATCCTGGCAGACCCGGCACCGCTCCTCCTGCGCGACGTTGCCGCAGACGGCGCAGAACCTGACCCTCGCCTTGACCTCGGTCAGCGCGTTGGCCAGCCGGCGGACGTCGGTGGGCTCGGCCTGGAGGATGTGGAAGGCGATCCGCTGGGCGCTCTTGGGGCCCACGCCCGGCAGCCGACCGAGCTCGTCGATCAGGTCCTGGACCACGCCCTCATACACGGAATGTCCCGCCCTCTCGCCCGACCACGCCGCTGCTGCCGCCGCCCTGCCTCACCTTGCGCGCTGGGCCGGCGCCTTGCCTCAGCACCTTAGGCCAGCACCGCTCAGAACGGCAGCCCGGGAAGGCCCCCGCCGCCGCCCAGGCCCTGGGCGAGCGGGCCGAGCTTGGCCTTGGCCAGCTCCTGCGCCGCGTTGTTCGCGTCGCGGACGGCGGCGACCACGAGATCCGCCAGGGTCTCGGTGTCCTCCGGGTCCACCGCGCGCGGGTCGATCTCCAGGCTCTTCAGCTCACCGGAACCGGTGACCGTGGCCTTGACGAGCCCGCCGCCCGCCGAGCCCTCGACGGGCGTCTCGGCCAGCTCCTGCTGCGCCGCGGCCAGGTCCTGCTGCATCTTCTGGGCCTGCTGCAGCAGCTGCTGCATATCGACCCCACCACCGGGGAACACGGCCGGTCTCACTCCTGGCTCTCGACGAACGTGACCCTCCTGAGCCTACGGGTTCAGGATGCGTCGGTCTCACTCATGCGGAATCTCCTCAATAACGGTCGCACCCAGCTCCCGAACGATCAGCTCGTAGCCGGTGAGCGCGGTGTCGTCGAGATCCGGGTCGGGCTCGGCCGGCACGTCGTCCTCGGCGGAGACGGGCGGGCGCCGCGGCGCGGGAGCCGCGGCGGGCGGAGGAGCCGCGGGCGGCGCGCTCGGCGAAGGCGCCGGCCT
>NZ_BAAGPR010000115.1:0-25001 GCF_054783955.1 Streptomyces mayteni
GGCGCCTGACATGCCGCTCCGCGGCGTGGGGTAACGCAGCGAGGTGCCGTAGCTGGCGTCGCGGCCCCACGAAGATCCGGAAGACAGGCCCTAGGCCGCGGCTGCCACCGGCCGCTCCGCGGCGGTCGCCGCCACCGGCTCGCGCTCGCGGATCGCGAGCAGCAGCCGCAGGGTGGCGATCCAGACCAGCGTCGCGCCGAACAGGTGCGTGCCGACCAGCAGCTCCGGCTCGTCGAGGAAGTACTGGACGTAGCCGATCACGCCCTGGCCGAGCAACACCAGGATCAGCTCCCTGGCCCTGGCCCGCGGCCCGGGCGGAGCGTCCATCAGCCGCATGCCGATCCAGATGGCGACCGCGCCGAGCACGACGGCCCAGGCCAGCAGGGAGTGGATCCGGGTCACCGTCTCCCACGCGAACGGCATCCGCTCGATGTCGCTGTCGTCTCCGGCATGCTTGCCGCTGCCGGTGACCGCCGTGCCGGCGATCACCAGGGCCGCTGACAGCGCGGTGAGGCCGAGGACCGCGCGCCGCACCGGCGGGCCGACCAGCGGGCGGGCCTGGCCGTCGCCCTCGCGGGCGCGGATCCAGCCGAGGGTGGTCGTGGTGAGCAGTGCCATCGCGGCCAGGAAGTGGGCGGCGACGATGTAGGGGTTGAGCTCGGTCAGGACCGTGATCCCGCCGATCACGCCGTTGCTCGCGACCACCCAGAACTGGGCCCAGCCGAGCCGGGTCAGCTGGCGCCGCTCCGGCTTGGCCGACCTGGCGGCGATGATGAACCAGCCGACGGCGGCCGACACCACGTAGGTCATCATCCGGTTGCCGAACTCGATGGCGCCGTGCAGGCCCATCTCGCGGGTGGCGACCAGGCTGTCGTCGCTGCAGCGCGGCCAGGTGTCGCAGCCGAGCCCGGATCCGGTGAGCCGGACGGCGCCGCCCGTGACGATGATGACGACGCTCATGACGAGTGCGGCGAGTGCCGCGCGGCGCACGGTCTCGGGCCGCGGCGTCCAGCGTTCGGCGAGGTAGGCGAGGGGGTTTCGCACTGGTTTCAGCACCCGGACATCGTATGCCCCCCGCTTGTGCAACTTTTCACGAGGGGGCGGGAGCGGGCGCCACCCGCTACTCCCAGCGGAAGAAGCGGCCCGCGGCGGCCAGTGCGAGGACCGCCCAGACGGCCAGCACGCCGGCGTCGCCCCACGGCATCGCGGCGCCGTCCCGCAGCACCTCCCGCAGGCCGTCGGAGAGCGCGGCGAGCGGCGTGAGACCGAGAACGGCGCGCGCCCCTTCGGGGAACTCGTCGAGCGGGACGACCACCCCGCCGAAGAACAGCAGCAGCACGAAGACCAGGTTGGCCGCGGCCAGCGTGGCCTCGGCGCGCAGCGTGCCGGCCATCAGCAGGCCGAGCCCGGAGCAGGCGGCCGTGCCGAGCAGCAGCAGGACGGCGACGGAAAGGGGGTTGCCGTGCGGGGACCAGCCGAGTGCCAGCGCCACCGCCGTCAGCAGCACCGTCTGGAGCGCCAGCGTCACCAGCACCGCGCCCGTCTTGCCGCAGAGCAGCGCCCAGCGCGGCAGCGGGGAGGCGCCGAGCCGCTTGAGCACCCCGTAGCGGCGCTCGAAGCCGGTGGCGATGGCCTGGCCGGTGAACGCGGTGGACAGCACGGCGAGCGCCAGGATCCCGGGGGCCAGGAAGTCGATGCGCTCCCCCTCGACGTCGACGAGGTCGACGGTGGAGAACAGCACGAGCAGCAGGGTCGGGATGACGACGGTGAGCAGCAGCTGCTCGCCGTGCCGCAGCATCATCCTGGTCTCCAGCGCGGCCTGGGCGGCGATCATCCGGGGGAGTGGGGCCGCGCCGGGCCGGGGGGTGTGCCGACCGGTCATGACCGCAGCTCCTTGCCGGTGAGTTCCAGGAAGACGTCCTCCAGGGTGTGCCGCCGGGTGCTGATCCGGTCGGCCAGCACCCCGTGCTGGGCACACCAGGCGGTGACGGTGGCCAGCAGCCGCGGGCCGACGTCGCCGGTGATCCGGTAGTTGCCGGGGCTCGGCTCCTCGGCCTGGCTGCCGGCCGGCAGCGCCTTGCGCAGCGAGGCGAGGTCGAGCCCGGGGCGGCCGGAGAAGCGCAGCACGTCGGCGTTGCCGCCGCGGGACAGCTCGGCCGGGCTGCCGTGCGCTATGACCCGGCCGGCGTCCACGATGGCCACCTCGTCGGCCAGCTCCTCGGCCTCGTCCATGAAGTGGGTGGTGAGCACGGTCGTCACGCCGTCGGCGCGCAGTTCGCGGATCAGGTCCCAGGTGGCGTGCCTGGCCTGCGGGTCGAGGCCGGCGGTCGGCTCGTCGAGGAAGACCAGCTCGGGGCGGCCGACGACGGCGAGTGCCAGGGCGAGCCGCTGCCGCTGGCCGCCGGAGAGCCGCCGGTAGGGGGTGCGGCCGCAGGAGTCGAGGCCGAGGCGCTCGGCCAGCTCCGGCACGTCGAGCGGGTGGGCGTGCAGCCCCGCCACGTGCCGCAGCATCTCGAGCGCCCGGATCCCCGGGTAGATGCCGCCCTCCTGGAGCATCACGCCGATCCTGGGGCGGAGCGCCGCGGCCTGGGTGGCGGGGTCGAGGCCGAGGACCCTCAGGCGGCCCGCGTCCGGGACGCGGTAGCCCTCGCAGCACTCGATCGTGGTGGTCTTGCCGGCGCCGTTGGGGCCGAGGACGGCGGTGACGGTGCCGGTGCGGACGGTCAGGTCGAGCCCGTCGACGGCGGCCGTGCCGCCATAGCGTTTGACCAGACCGACGGCCTCGACGGCCGGCGTGCCCCCTGCGGAATGCATGCTGTGGAGTGTAGGTCGACCGTCGAGGCCGGCCCGCGCGGGGCCGACCCCGACGGCCGGGGAGGGGCGGGGGAGGGCGGTGGTCAGGCGTCGACGAACCGGGTGCCCTCGTCGTCGAGCAGCACCGGGGCGCCGGTGCGGGCCGACTCGTTGGCGGCCACGCCGGTGAGCACCGAGCGGATCCCGTCCCGGTAGCCGGCCTGGCGGGCCAGCGGGTCGTCGCCCGGGCCGCGGAACACGTCGTCGAGGAGCAGCCGGTCGCCACCGCCGTGGCCGCCGGCGCCCTGGACGATCGGGATCTCCTCGGCCTCCTTCCAGTGCTCGTGCAGGGTCAGCCGCTCGTAGGTGCCCTCGTTCTGGGTCTTGCCGTGCGCGGTCGGGTCGACGGCCGCGTGCGGCGGGGTCCAGGCGCGCTCGCACACGTCGAGCTCGATCTGTCCCCTGGTCCCGGTGAAGACCACCCGGTAGCCCTCGGACGGCGCGTGCGTGGTGAGCGAGTAGCTGAGCAGCGCGCGGTTTCCGTAGCGGACGAGGACCGACATGTTGTCCGGGATGGTGACGCCGTCGGTGAACACGTCCTGGTCGCGGATGTAGCCGTCCTCGTGTTCGGCGTCCAGGTAGAGGCGCTTGAGGTGCGGATCGGCCGAGATGTCGAGGATGAACGGGTCGGTGCCGAGACCCGGGGCGCCCTGGCCGCGGGTCGGACGCGGGCCGTACTGCTCGGCGCCGGCGCCGTCGCCGCCGTAGAAGCGCCGCTCGGTCTGGGCGAAGACCAGCTCGGGGTGCGAGCCGAGCCACCAGTTGACCAGGTCGAAGTGGTGGGTCGACTTGTGGACCAGCAGGCCGCCCGAGTTCTCGGCCTGCCGGTGCCAGCGGCGGAAGTAGTCGGCCCCGTGGATGGTGTCCAGCGACCAGTCGAAGTGGACGGCGGTGACGGCCCCGATCCGGCCCGCCGCCAGCAGCTCACGCACCGCCGAGTTACGGGGCGCGTAGCGGTAGTTGAAGGTGACCACCAGCCGCCCCCGACCGCGTTCCGCGGCGGCCGCGATCTTGGCGCAGCTCTCCGCGTCGACGGTCAGGGGCTTCTCCACGATGACGTCCCGCCCGGCGTCCAGCGCCGCGCACACGTAGTGGGCGTGGGTGGAGTCCATGGTGGTGACCACGACGGCGTCGGCCCGTTCGAGCAGGGCCGGGAAGTCGTCGGGCGAGAAGGTCGGGACGGCGTCCCGGCCCGTCGCGGCGATGCGTTCGTTGTAGTAGTCCATCCGCGTCCGGTTGCGGTCGCAGAGCGCGGTGATCTCTCCGGTGTCGCTCCAGTCGCCCAGCAGGGCGTCGACGTACATCCGAGACCGATGGCCCAGGCCGACGATTGCGTAGCGGCGTGTCATCCGGGGTTCTCCTGGTGGGAGTGGTGGCGGTGCGGTGGTGCGGGTCGTGCGGTGGTGCCGGTGGTGCCGGTGGTGCGACGGAGGGATCGCGTCAGCCGAGCGAGGAGTTGGCCTCGTCGATGAACGCGTCGGCGGCCTCCTGCGGCGACAGCCGGCCGAAGTTGACCTCCTCGCCGTAGCGCTGCAGCATGTCCGGGATCTCGCCGGCGCCGACCGGGTTGACCGACGGCGGGTCGGCCAGCTCGCTGGAGAGCTCGTCGATGAAGGCCAGCGACTGCTGGTCGGTCTCCGGCAGTTCGGCCTCTATCTGCTCGCGCACCGTGCCGTTGATCGGCAGCCCGCGGTCGGAGCCGAGGATGGCGGCCGCCTCCGGGTCGTTGATCAGGAAGTCCACCAGCTCGGCGGCGGCGTCCTTCTTGCCGCTCGACTCGGCGATGTTCCAGTACATGGTGGGCTGCAGGAACTGCCCGCCGCTCACGGCGCCGGAGTCCTGGGGCCAGCGCAGGATCTCGACCTCGGCGCCCGAGCCGGTGGTGACGGCGTTCAGCTGGTTGCTCCACCACATGCCGAAGGCACCCTGGCCGGTGGAGATCAGCGACTGGTCGACGCTGGTGTTGCCGATCTCGGCGCTGAGCGAGGCGTCCGGGGTGGCCCCGGCCTCGACCAGGCCGTTGTTGTACTCGAACCAGTCGGCGACCGTCTCGGGGGACATGCCGATCTGGTCGTCCGCGTAGAACGACTCGCCGCGCTGGGCCGCGTAGATGTTGAGGTAGGCGTCGTTCCAGCTCAGCTGCGTGCCGTAGGTGCCGTCGCCGATGGTCTCCGTGACCTCGGCGCTGAAGTCGCGGTAGTCGTCCCAGGTCCAGGTGGTGTCGTCGGGCAGTTCGAGCCCGGCCTCCTGGAGCAGGGTCGTGTTGACCATGATCACGAAGGCGTTGGCGCCGGTGGGGATGGCGTACTGAGTGCCGTCCACCTGCCCGGTGGTGAGGATCTCCGGGTCCATGTCCCCGGTCTCCACCAGCTCGGACATGTCGGCGAGCGCGCCACGGGTGGCGAACTCGCCCATCCGGCGGATCTCGGTGGCGAAGACGTCGGGCGCGTCGCCCGAGGCGAGTTGGGTGGTCAGCCGGTCGTAGTAGGAGTCCCAGTCGGCGTACTCCTGCTCGACCGTGATGTCCGGGTGGTTCTCCTCGAAGAGCGCGACGGCCTCGGCCGTGAGCCCCTGCCGAACGTCGTTGCCCCACCAGCTGAGGCGCAGCGTCACGGGGCCGCCGTCTTCGCCGCCGCCGCTGTCGCCGCCGCCACAGGCCGCGGTGGTGAGGACCAGGGCGCCGGTCGTCAGCAGCGCCGGGGCGAGCTTCCTCGCGCTGGTCCAGTGGTGCCTTCTGCTGCTCGTCACGGGAGACCTCCTTGTCTGTTACGTGGGTGAGTGCGCGTGGGGGTGGGCGGTGGGGTCACCGCAGGCCGGTGGTGGCGATGCCACGGACCAGGTACCGCTGGCCGGCCAGGAAGAAGCCGAAGATCGGCCCCAGCGAGAGGACGGAGATGGCGAACATCGGCCCCCAGGAGGAATCCCCGCTGGAGTCCAGGAAGTTGCGCAGCGCCACCGGAACCGTCAGCTTGTCGGGGCTGGTCAGGAAGATCAGCTGGGACAGGAAGTCGTTCCAGGTCCAGATGAAGGTGAAGATCGCCGTGGTGGCCAGCGCCGGGGTGCAGAGCGGCATGATGATCCGCGAGAAGATCCGCCAGTGGCCGGCGCCGTCGATCACGGCCGCCTCGTCGAGTTCTCTCGGCAGGGTGCGGATGAACTGCACCATGAGGAAGATGAAGAAGGCGTCGGTGGCGAGGAACTTGGGCACGATCAGCGGGTAGAACGTGTTGATCCAGTCCAGTTCCGAGAACAGGATGTACTGCGGCACCAGGGTCACGTGCAGCGGCAGCATGATCGAGCCCAGCATCAGCGCGAACCAGAAGCGCTTCAACGGGAACTCGAGCCGCGCGAACGCGTAGGCCGCCAGCGAACAGGCCACCAGGTTGCCGACGATCGAACCCGCCGTGATGATCGCCGAGTTCAGGAAGTAGTGGCTGAACGGGTACTGCAGCGCGTCCCAGCCGTTGCTGTAGTTGTCCAACGTGACGTCGCCGGGTATCAGCCCGGGCTCACGGAAGATGATCTCCTGCGGCTTGAACGAGCTGGAGACCATCCACAGCAGCGGATAGAGCATCACCAACCCGAAGCCGATCAGCGCCGCGTGGGTGAGGAGCTTCTTGCCGGCGAGGGCCTGCATCACCCTGCCGAACAGGGTGTCGTTGGTCTTGGCGCGCTGCGCGCGTTTGGCGGCGGCGTTACTAGTCACTGTAGAAGACCCAATACCTCGACATCAGGAAGTTCACCCCGGTCAGCACCGCGATCACGATCACCAGGAACCAGGCCATCGCCGAGGCGTAGCCCATCTCGAAGTTCCCGAAGCCCTTCTGGTAGATGTGCATCGTGAGCAGCAGCGTGGAGTCGGAAGGGCCGCCCTTTCCGCCACTGACCACGAACGCCTGCGTGAAGGACTGGAACGAGTTGATCAGCTGCAGGACCAGGTTGAAGAAGACGATCGGGGTCAACAGCGGCAGCGTGATCGAGAAGAACTGCCGTATCTGACCGGCCCCGTCCAGGCCCGCCGCCTCGTAGTAGCTGCGGGGTATCTGCCGCAGGCCGGCGAGGAAGATGACCATCGGGGCGCCGAACGTCCAGACGTTCAGCACGATCAGGGTGCCGAGGGCGGTGTCCGGGTGGGCCACCCAGCTCTCGCCCTCCACCCCGAACCAGCCGAGGACCTCGTTGACCAGCCCCTCGGCGCCGAAGACCTGGCGCCACAGGATGGCGACGGCGACGCTGCCGCCGAGCAGGGAGGGCAGGTAGTAGATCGACCGGTAGAACGGCAGGCCGCGGACGCCGCGGTCCAGGACCAGCGCCAGCGCGAGGGCGAAGGTCAACTGGAGCGGCACCGAGACGAAGACGTAGATGGTCGTGTTGCTCAGGGCCTTCATGAATCGCGGATCGTCGGTGAACATCTCGACGTAGTTGTCGAAACCGACCCACTGCGAGTCGCCGATGAGGCTGTAGTCCGTGAAGGACAGATAGAGGGAGCTCAGGAGCGGGCCCGCGGTGATGGCCACGAGCCCGACGAACCAGGGTGCGAGGAACAGATAGGCGGCGACCGCCTCCTTGCGCCGTCGCTTGCGGAGCTGCGGGGCAAGGGTCGTTCCCTGAGTGGTGGACATGCGGAAGAGCGCTCCTTTCCGTGACACCACGGCGGAGTTGGGTGCGAGCGCGCGATGGATTACAACCGGTTGCAGGACCATGGCCCACGGCCGGGGAAACGTCAAGGGTCCGCGCACGTATCAATGGCAACCGCTTGCAGGATAGGGTGCCGGCCATGGCTGAGAACGGCGCTGACAACGGCGCAGGGGAGCTGATCGCGTGGCGGTGATCGCGTGGCGGTGACCATCAGAGAAGTGGCGCAGGCCGCCGGGGTGCACGTGTCGACGGTCTCCCGCACCTTCTCGGCGCCGAACCTGGTCAACGCCGAGACCAGGGAACGGGTGATCGCGGCCGCCGAGGAGCTGGGCTACCGACCCAACCAGGCGGCCAGGGCGTTGACCACCGGACGGACGAACAATCTCGGTCTGATCGTCGCCGACATCGCCAACCCGTTCTTCCCGCCGCTGATCAAGGCCGCGCAGTCCTACGCCAGGGTGCGCGGCTACCAGGTCTTCGTCGCGGACACGGACGAGGACCCCCGGGTCGAGGAGGAGCTGATCGCCACCCTCGCCCGGCAGGTGGACGGCGTGCTGCTGGTCAGCCCGCGGCTCTCCAACACGGCGATCGCCAGGCTCGGCGCCGACCTGCCGTTCGCCGTGGTGAACCGGCGGGTCAAGGGCCTGCCGGCGGTGCTGATGGACGTGGGCAGCGGCGCCGGCGCGGCCGTCGACCACCTGGCCTCGCTCGGCCACCGGCGACTCGTCGTGCTCGGCGGCCCCCGCGGCTCCTGGACCAGCGGCCAGATCCGCCGCGCGGCGGGCGCGGCGGCCGAGCGGCACGGCGTCGACCTCACCTACCACGGGCCGAACGCCCCCACGGAACACGGCGGCTTCCGCGCCGCGGCGGCGGTGCTCGCCGTCGGCGCGACCGGCGTGATCGCGTACAACGACCTGGTGGCCATCGGCGCGATCGAGGGCCTGGCCGAGGAGGGCGCGGAGGTGCCGCGCGACGTCAGCGTCGTCGGCGTCGACGACACGGTGGCCGGCCGGCTGAACCGGCCCAAGCTGACGACGATCGCGATGCCGACGCAGACGGCGGGGCGGTCGGCGGTGGACCTGCTGCTACAGGCGATCGACGAGGCGGGGGCGGGAGCGGGGGAGGTGCGGGGCGTCGCGCAGATGATCCTGGAGACGGGGCTGGTCGTCCGCGACTCCACGGGCGCCGTCCCGGCGCGGACGCCCTGAGGGTTTCCACCCACCCACCCGCCCTTGCCTCCGCTTCCGCGCGGGGTGGGCCTGCGGCCCGGCGCGGCCGCCCCCTGCGGGCGGCGGCTGCGCCGCCGGGGAGGTGCCCGCCCGCCCTGCTTTCGCGCTTCGCGCGGGGTGGGCCTGCGGCCCTGTGGGGGCCGCGCCGCCGTGCGGTGCCTGGCTGCTGCTGCGGGGTTCCCCACCCGCCTGCCCTGCTTTCGCGCTTCGCGCGGGGTGGGCCTGCGGCCCGGCGTGGCCGTGCCCTGCGGGCGGCGGCTGCGCCGCGCGTGCGCGCCGTCCTCGTTCTCGCGCGAAGCGCGGGACGGGTGTCGGGCTCGTCCCGGCCGTGAGGCCGGGACGAGCCCGCAGGGCGCTGAGTGGAGCGCCGGGGAAGGGCGGGAGGGTGGGGGAGAACCCCTCACCCGCAGGCCGCCGGTCAGGTAAGGGTCGCCTTACGTGATGTACTGCATTCGGGCAGGTCAGACCGCGGCTTGCTCGCTTCGCGGGAATTACGCAACAATGACGTTGTGAAAAACCGGAGTGAGCAGCGGGAGGCGCCCGCGGTCGCGGAGGCGGCCGGGACGCGGCAGCGCGTTGCCCGCTCCATTCTCGATCACGGTGCTTCCACCGCCGCCGAGCTCGCCGTCCGGCTCGGGCTCACCCAGGCCGCCGTCCGGCGCCATCTCGACGCGCTGGTCGCCGAGGGCCTGGTGGAGCCGCGGGAGAAGCGGGTGTATGGAGCGCGTGGCCGGGGTCGTCCGGCCAAGGCGTTCGTGCTCACCGACGGCGGCCGGGACGCCTTCGACCACGCCTACGACGAGCTCGCCGTCGAGGCGCTGCGCTGGATCGAGCGCGCCGCCGGGGGCGGCGAGCGCGGGGCGGCGGCCGTGCTGGCCTTCGCCAGGGACCGTGCCGCGGCCCAGGCCGAGCAGTACCGTTCCTTCTTGGAGGCGGCCGCGCCGGACGGGAAGGCGCGCGCGCTGGCCGAGGCGCTGACGTCCTCCGGGTTCGCCGCCGCGGTCCACGAGGTGGCGGCGCCGGCCGGCGAGCAGCTGTGCCAGCACCACTGCCCGGTGGCGCACGCGGCGCAGCGCTATCCGCAGCTGTGCGAGGCCGAGGCCGAGGTCTTCTCCGACCTGCTCGGCAGCCATGTGCAGCGGCTCGCCACCATCGCCCTCGGGGACGGCGTCTGCACGACCTTCGTGCCGAAGGCCGGTCACGCCGGTCATGCCGGTCACGCCGGTCACGTCCCCGCCGAGACCACCACCGCAACCGAAAGCACTGCCGGGAGGAACCCAGCATGACGCTCCCCACGGAGACCGCCCACCCCGAGCTCGAGGGCCTGGGCACGTACGAATACGGCTGGGCCGACTCCGACGCGGCCGGCGCCGCGGCCAAGCGCGGCCTGTCCGAGGCCGTCGTCCGCGACATCTCGGGCAAGAAGTCCGAGCCCGAGTGGATGCTGAAGCTGCGCATGAAGGGCCTGAAGCTCTTCGGCAAGAAGCCCATGCCCAACTGGGGCTCCGACCTCAGCGGCATCGACTTCGACAACATCAAGTACTTCGTGCGGTCCACCGAGAAGCAGGCCCAGAGCTGGGAGGACCTGCCGGAGGACATCAAGAACACCTACGACAGGCTCGGCATCCCCGAGGCCGAGAAGCAGCGCCTGGTGGCCGGCGTGGCCGCGCAGTACGAGTCGGAGGTCGTCTACCACCAGATCCGCGAGGACCTGGAGAAGCAGGGCGTCATCTTCCTCGATACCGACACGGCGCTCAAGGAGCACCCGGAGCTGTTCCAGGAGCACTTCGGCACCGTGATCCCGGCCGGCGACAACAAGTTCGCCGCGCTCAACACGGCGGTGTGGTCCGGTGGTTCCTTCATCTACGTGCCGCCGGGCGTGCACGTCGACATCCCGCTCCAGGCGTACTTCCGGATCAACACCGAGAACATGGGCCAGTTCGAGCGGACCCTGATCATCGTCGACGAGAACGCCTACGTGCACTACGTCGAGGGCTGCACCGCGCCGATCTACAACTCGGACTCGCTGCACTCCGCGGTCGTCGAGATCATCGTCAAGAAGGGCGGCCGCTGCCGCTACACGACGATCCAGAACTGGTCGAACAACGTCTACAACCTGGTGACCAAGCGCGCCGTGGCCTACGAGGGCGCCACCATGGAGTGGGTCGACGGCAACATCGGCTCCAAGGTCACCATGAAGTACCCGGCCGTCTACCTGATGGGCGAGCACGCCAAGGGCGAGACGCTGTCCGTCGCCTTCGCGGGCGAGGGCCAGCACCAGGACGCCGGCGCCAAGATGGTGCACATGGCCCCGCGCACCTCGTCCAACATCGTCTCCAAGTCGGTGGCCAGGGGCGGCGGCCGCACCTCCTACCGCGGCCTGATCGAGATCGCCGAGGGCGCGGCCGGCTCCAAGTCGAACGTGCTGTGCGACGCGCTGCTGGTGGACACCATCTCCCGCTCGGACACCTACCCCTACGTCGACGTCCGCGAGGACGACGTGACGATGGGCCACGAGGCGACGGTCTCCAAGGTCAGCGACGACCAGCTCTTCTACCTGATGAGCCGCGGCCTCTCCGAGGACGAGGCGATGGCGATGATCGTGCGCGGCTTCGTCGAGCCCATCGCCAAGGAGCTGCCGATGGAGTACGCCCTGGAGCTCAACCGGCTGATCGAGCTGCAGATGGAGGGCTCGGTCGGCTGACCGGCCGCCCGTCCTCGATCCCGCATCCCGTCCGACATCATGTCCGATCAAGAGAGTGAGCACGACGACACCCATGGCTGAGGCCCAGAGTATGCCGGCCGGCGCCAGCGCGGGCGGAGCGGTCGCGGTGGCCGCCGAGTCCAGCGTCGCCACCCGGATGAGCGCCCCGCCGTCCTTCGATGTGGCGGACTTCCCCGTCCCGCACGGCCGCGAGGAGGAGTGGCGGTTCACGCCCCTCGACCGGCTGCGGGGGCTGCACGACGGCACGGCCGTCGCCGGCGGCACCATCAAGGTCGAGGTCGACGCGCCGGACGGGGTGACCGTCACCCCGGTCGGCCGGGACGACCCGCGGGTCGGCAGGGCCGGTGCCCCCGTCGACCGGGTCGCGGCCCAGGCGTTCAGCTCCTTCGAGAAGGCCACCGTGATCTCGGTGCCGAAGGACGCGGTGCTGAAGGAGCCGGTGCGGGTCGCGCTGCACGGCGAGGGCGGCGTCACCTTCGGGCACACCGTCTTCGAGATCGGGGCCTTCGCCGAGGTCGTCCTCGTGCTCGACCACACCGGCGACACCGTCCGCTCGGCCAACGTCGAGTACCTCGTCGGGGACGGCGCCAAGCTCACCGTTGTCAGCGTGCAGGACTGGGACGACACCGCCGTGCACTGCTCCCAGCACAGCGCGCTGGTCGGCCGGGACGCCAGCTTCAAGTCCGTGGTCGTCACCTTCGGCGGCGACGTGGTCAGGATCCACCCGCGGGTCGCCTACGCGGGCCCCGGCGGCGAGGCCGAGTTGTACGGCGTCTACTTCACGGACAACGGCCAGCACCAGGAGCACCGGCTGCTGGTCGACCACAACGCGCCCAACTGCCGCAGCAACGTGGCCTACAAGGGCGCCCTGCAGGGCGCCGACGCGCACGCGGTGTGGATCGGCGACGTGGTGATCCGGGCGTCCGCCACCGGCACCGATACCTACGAGCTCAACCGCAACCTGGTCCTCACCGACGGCGCCCGGGTCGACTCGGTCCCCAACCTGGAGATCGAGACCGGCGAGATCGCCGGCGCCGGCCACGCCTCGGCCACCGGCCGGTTCGAGGACGAGCAGCTGTTCTACCTGATGGCGCGCGGCATCCCCGCCGACGAGGCGCGTCGTCTCGTGGTGCGCGGCTTCTTCGCCGAGCTCGTCCAGCAGATCGGCGTGCCGGACGTCGAGGAGCGGCTGATCGCCAAGCTGGAGGCCGAGCTGGAGGCGTCGATCGCATGACCACCGGCTTCGTGAGGGTGTGCGCGCTGGGCGACCTCGAGGAGGACGTGCCGCGGCGCGTGGAGCTCGACGACACCCCGGTCTGCGTCGTCCGTACCGAGGGCGAGGTGTTCGCGGTCAACGACATCTGCTCGCACGCGAACGTCTCGCTCTCCGAGGGCGAGGTGGAGGACTGCCAGGTCGAGTGCTGGCTGCACGGATCCAGCTTCGACCTGCGCACCGGCAAGCCCTCCGGGCTGCCCGCCACCCGCCCCATCCCCGTCTACCCCGTCAAGATCGAAGGAGAGGGGCCCGGCGCCGCCGTGCTCGTCTCCCTCTCCCAGGAGTCCTGAGGCATCCCCATGGCAACGCTTGAGATCCACGACCTGCACGTCTCCGTCGAGACCGAGACCGGCTCCACCGAGATCCTGCGCGGTGTCGACCTGACCGTGAAGCAGGGCGAGACCCACGCCATCATGGGCCCCAACGGCTCCGGCAAGTCCACCCTGGCGTACTCGCTGGCCGGTCACCCCAAGTACACCGTCACCGGCGGCACCGTCACGCTGGACGGCGAGGACGTGCTGGAGATGTCCGTCGACGAGCGGGCCCGCGCCGGCGTCTTCCTCGCCATGCAGTACCCGGTCGAGGTGCCCGGCGTCTCGGTCTCCAACTTCCTGCGCACCTCCGCCACCGCCATCCGTGGCGAGGCACCCAAGCTCCGCACCTGGGTGAAGGAGGTCAAGGAGGCCATGGAGCGCCTTGAGATGGACCCGGCCTTCGCCGAGCGCAACGTCAACGAGGGCTTCTCCGGCGGTGAGAAGAAGCGCCACGAGATCCTCCAGCTGGAGCTGCTGAAGCCGAAGATCGCCATCCTCGACGAGACCGACTCCGGCCTCGACATCGACGCGCTGCGGATCGTCTCCGAGGGCGTCAACCGGCTGCGCGAGGGCGGCGAGGCCGGCACCCTGCTGATCACCCACTACACGCGGATCCTGCGCTACATCAAGCCGGACCACGTGCACGTCTTCGCCGGCGGCCGGATCGTCGAGTCGGCCGGCCCGGAGCTGGCCGACAAGCTCGAGGCCGAGGGCTACGAGCAGTACACCAAGGGGGGCGCCTCATGAGCCACGCGCTGCCGGGTCTCCTCGACACCGAGGCGATCCGCAAGGACTTCCCGATCCTGCACCGCACCGTGCACGACGGGAAGCCGCTGGTCTACCTGGACAACGCGGCGAGTTCCCAGAAGCCGCGCCAGGTGCTCGACGCGATGTCCGAGTACTACGAGCGCCACCACGCCAACGTGCACCGCGGCGTCCACGTGCTCGCCGAGGAGGCCACCGCGCTCTACGAGGGCGCCCGCACCAAGGTCGCCTCGTTCGTCAACGCGCCGAGCCGGGACGAGGTGATCTTCACCAAGAACGCCTCGGAGTCGCTCAACCTGGTGGCGAACATGCTCGGCTGGGCCGAGGAGCCGTACCGGGTCGACGACCGCACCGAGATCGTCATCACGGAGATGGAGCACCACTCCAACATCGTGCCGTGGCAGTTCCTGGCGCAGCGCACCGGCGCGAAGCTGAAGTGGTTCGGCCTCACGGACGACGGCCGGCTCGACCTGTCGAACATCGACGAGCTCATCACCGAGCACACCAAGGTCGTCTCCTTCGTGCTGGTCTCCAACGTGCTGGGCACCCACAACCCGGTCGAGGCGATCGTCAGGCGCGCCCAGCAGGTCGGCGCCCTGGTGGTGATCGACGCCTCGCAGGCCGCCCCGCACATGCCGCTCGACGTGCAGGCGCTCGGCGCGGACTTCGTGGCCTTCACCGGCCACAAGATGTGCGGGCCCACCGGCATCGGCGTGCTGTGGGGCCGGCAGGAGCTGCTCGAGGACCTGCCGCCGTTCCTGGGCGGCGGGGAGATGATCGAGACGGTCACCATGAACTCGTCGACGTACGCGCCGGCGCCGCACAAGTTCGAGGCGGGCACGCCGCCGATCGCCGAGGCCGTGGGCCTGGGCGCCGCCGTCGACTACCTGTCCGGCATCGGCATGGAGCGGATCGCGGCCCACGAGCAGGCCCTCACCCGCTACGCGCTGGAGCGGCTGGCCGAGGTGCCCGACCTGCGGATCATCGGCCCGGTCAGCAGCGAGGACCGGGGCGCCACGGTCTCCTTCACCCTCGGTGACATCCACCCGCACGACGTGGGCCAGGTGCTGGACGAGCAGGGCATCGCCGTCCGGGTCGGCCACCACTGCGCGCGGCCGGTCTGCCTGCGCTACGGAATTCCGGCGACCACGCGAGCGTCGTTCTATCTGTACTCGACGCCGGCCGAGGTGGACGCCCTGGTCCGGGGGCTCGAGTACGTGCGGGGCTTCTTCGGATGAGGGTTCGGATGGGGATGGTGTGATCGCATGGGTCTTGGAGCCATGGAGTCGATGTACCAGGACGTGATCCTGGACCACTACAAGAACCCGCACGGGCGGGGTCTGCGGGACGGCGACGCCGAGGTCCACCACGTCAATCCCACGTGCGGTGACGAGATCACGCTGCGGGTGCGGTACGACGGCGAGACCATCGCCGACGTCTCGTACGAGGGGCAGGGCTGTTCGATCAGTCAGGCCAGCGCGTCCGTGCTCAACGAGCTGCTGGTCGGCAAGGGGCTCGCCGAGGCCCTGGCCGTGCAGGACACGTTCCTGCGCCTGATGCAGTCCAAGGGGCAGCTCACCCCGGACGACGCGATGGAGGAGGTGCTGGAGGACGCGGTGGCGTTCGCCGGCGTCTCCAAGTACCCGGCGCGGGTGAAGTGCGCGCTGCTGAGCTGGATGGCCTGGAAGGACGCCACCGCCCAGGCGCTGGGCGAAGGCCTGGTGAACGAGAGGACGACGTCATGAGCGACACCGAGACCGTCACGGCGAAGCCGGCGGGCGAGGAGGAGATCCGGGAGGCGATGATGGACGTCGTCGACCCGGAGCTGGGGATCGACGTGGTCAACCTCGGCCTGATCTACGGCATCCACGTGGACGAGGAGAACATCGCCACCGTCGACATGACCCTGACCTCCGCGGCCTGCCCGCTGACGGACGTCATCGAGGACCAGGCCAGGTCGGCGACCGAGGGACTGGTCAGCGAGCTGAAGATCAACTGGGTCTGGATGCCGCCGTGGGGCCCCGACAAGATCACCGACGACGGCCGCGAGCAGCTGCGGGCGCTGGGCTTCAACGTCTGAGCCCCGCCCGCCGCGCCGCCGGTCGGCGTCCCCCCCTCGGTGCCTCCCGCCGCCCCGCCCCGGGCGCGGGAGGCACCGTCGTGTCCGGCGGGTGCCCGCCGGCTCAGGCGTGGTCGACCAGCTGGGCCTGGCCCTTGGCTCGGGCGCAGTGGCCGCAGCAGTAGAAGTGGCCGTCGGCCGTCTCCAGGCCGTGGCCCATGATCCGGGTCTGGCAGTTCTCGCAGATCGGGGCCATCCGCTGGACGGCGCACTCGAAGCTGTCGAAGACGTGGACCTCGCCCGCCGCGCGGACCTCGAAGGACATCCGGTAGTCGTTGCCGCAGACCTCGCACTCGGCCATCTGCTCTTCACTCCCTGTGATGATGTGATCGTGCCGCTGTTCGCCGCAAGGATGACCGGAAGGCCGGCGGTGGTCCGGTCGGCGCGCGGGGCGGTCACTCCACCGGCTTGCGCCCGCCGGTGATGTGTACACCTGTACGTATCGTTGTGTACGCTGGTACACATGGTTTACGTGACGCTTGCCGCCGCGATCGCCTCGGAGATCGTGGCCACCACCCTGATGAAGTACAGCGACGGCTTCAGTCGGCTCTGGCCCAGCGTCGGCACCGTCGCCGGCTACCTCGTCGCCTTCGCGCTGCTCGCCCAGGTCCTGAAGTCGATGGACGTCGGCTCGGCCTACGCCATCTGGTCGGGCGCCGGCACCGCCGTCGTCGCCCTGATCGGGGTCCTCTTCCTCGGGGAGGCCGCCACCGCCGCCAAGCTGCTCGGCGTCGCCCTGGTCGTCGCCGGCGTCGTCACCCTCAACCTGGGCGGGGCCCACTGATGGCCCGCCGCTACGATCCGGACCGGCGCGAACGCATCGTCGAGGCCGCCGTCCGGGTCGTCACCGAGCACGGCATCGCCGGCCTCAGCCACCGCAACGTCGCCGCCGAGGCCGACGTGCCGCTCGGCTCCACCACCTACCACTTCACCGACCGCGACGAGCTGCTGGCCGTCGCCCTGAAGCGGATGAACGACGAGTGGCTCGCCTGCCTGGCCGACCGCCTCGCCGAGCATCCGGAACTGCCGCTGGCCAGGCGGCTCGCCCGCTTCGTCGGCCACAGCCTCGGCCCCGAGCGCGCCGAGACGGAGCTGGCCTACGAGCTCTACTTCGCCGGGCTCCGCAACCCCACCCTCCGCCCGCTCTCCGCCGAGCTCCTGGCGAGCGTCGCCGAACTGCTGCGCCCCGTCGTGCCCGACCAGGTCACCGCCAGGCTGCTGACCGCCGCGCTCGACGGGCTGCTGATCCAACTCCTGCTGAGCGGCCGCGCCTACGACGAGCGGGAGGCCGTCGCCCTCTTCGATCGGGTGCTCGCACCCCCGGCGCCCGCTGACCGGACCGGTTCGCCCCCGGCCGACGCCACCGGTTAGCGTCTGTGCCATGACCGACGAAACAACCCCCGCCACCGGCGCAGTCGCCACCGGCCTCGCCACCCTGACCCACGACGGGACCGTCCTCGACACCTGGTTCCCCGCGCCCGAGCTCACCTCGGAGCCGGGCATCGCCGGCACCGAGCGGCTGACCGCCGAGCGCGCCGCCGAGCTGCTCGGCGAGGCCGCCACCCGCGCGGTGGGCCCCGACCCGCGCCGCGGCGTCGAAGTCGTGGCGGTCACCACGGTCATCGCCTCCGTCCAGGACAAGCCGCTCGACGCGCACGACGTCTACCTCAGGCTGCACCTGCTCAGCCACCGCCTGGTGCGGCCGCACGGCCTCAACCTGGACGGCCAGTTCGGGCTGCTCGCCAACGTCGCCTGGACCAACCTCGGCCCCGTCCCCGTCGACCGCGTCGAGGAGGCCAGGCTGGCCGCCCGCGCCGAGGGGCTGGCGCTCACCGTCACCAGCGTCGACAAGTTCCCGCGGATGACGGACTACGTGGTGCCGGAGGGGGTCCGCATCGGCGACGCCGACCGGGTCAGGCTCGGCGCCCACCTCGCCTCAGGCACCACGGTCATGCACGAGGGCTTCGTCAACTTCAACGCCGGCACCCTCGGCATCTCCATGGTCGAGGGCCGGATCAGCGCCGGCGTGCTCGTCGACGACGGCTCCGACATCGGCGGCGGCGCCTCGATCATGGGCACGCTCTCCGGCGGCGGCAAGCAGACCATCTCCATCGGCCGCCGCTGCCTGCTCGGCGCCCAGGCCGGCCTCGGCATCTCCCTGGGCGACGACTGCGTCGTGGAGGCCGGCCTCTACGTCACCGCCGGCACCCGGATCACGCTGCCGGACGGCGCGGTCGTCAAGGCCCTGGAGCTCTCGGGCGCCGACAACCTGCTGTTCCGCCGCAACTCCACCACCGGCGTCGTCGAGGCGCTGCCCCGCACCGGCACCTGGGGCGGCCTCAACGAGGTGCTGCACAGCCACAACTGAGCCCGACGGGCTGTCAGCGGCGGGCGATAGGGTGACCGGCGTGAACGGATTCGCGGTGGGCCTGCGCTGTCTGGCCCAGGGACAACGGTGGGTGTTCGGTCGCCCGCGCTGGTTGCTTTTCGGTCTTGTGCCCGCGTTGATCGCCCTGGTGATCTACGTGGGCGCGCTGGTGGCGCTCGCCCTCTTCGCCGGCGACGTCGCCGTCTGGGCCACCCCGTTCGCCGACGACTGGGATGATCCCTGGCAGCCGCTGGTGCGGGTCGGGTTCGCGCTGCTGCTGGTCGCCGCCGGCCTGATGCTCGCGGTCCTCACCTTCACCGCCGTCACCCTGATCATCGGCGACCCGTTCTACCAGTCGCTCGGCGAGAAGGTCGAGGAGACCGAGGGCGGCGCCCCGGCCGGCCCGGGGCGTTCGCTCTGGCAGGACATCCGGGTCTCGATCAGCGACAGCCTCCGCGTGCTGCTGTGGGTGCTGCTCTTCACCGTCCCGCTGTTCGTGCTCGGCTTCGTCCCGGTGATCGGCCAGACCGTCATACCCGCCATCGGCTTCGCCGTCTCCGGGTTCT
This sequence comes from Streptomyces mayteni, assembly GCF_054783955.1. Taxonomy (NCBI): domain Bacteria; kingdom Bacillati; phylum Actinomycetota; class Actinomycetes; order Kitasatosporales; family Streptomycetaceae; genus Streptomyces; species Streptomyces mayteni. The sequence continues at coordinate 18,854 of NZ_BAAGPR010000115.1, forward strand.
TCCTCACCGTCGAGCTCACCTCCGCCGCCCTCGACCGCCGCGGCCTGCCGCTCAGGGAGCGGATCCGGCTGCTGCGCCGCCGGCTGCCGGCCGCGCTCGGCTTCGGCGTGCCGCTGATCCTGCTCTTCCTGATACCGCTGGGCGCGGTCCTGCTGATGCCGGGCGCCGTGGCCGGCGCCACGCTGCTCTCCCGCGCCCTCGCTCCGGCGCCCCAAAGGGGCGCGGGGAACGGCGCGCTCAGCCCCAACGGCGCCGCGGCCACGTGACGGCCCGCCGCGGCCCCCAGCGGAGCGCTTAGCGCACCGGCTCGGTCAGTGCGGCGCGGAGCGCCGTCGTGAGGCGTTCGGTCTGGGCCTCGTCCGCCGGCAGCAGGGGCGGGCGGACGGGGCCGCCCGGCAGGCCCGCGGCCTGGAACAGCGCCTTCACGCCCACCGTGCCTGGCACCTCGTGCATCATCGCCGCCACCAGCGGCAGCAGCGCCTGGTGGCGGCGGGCCGCCAAGCCGGTGTCCTCCGCGGCGAACGCGTCGAGCACGCCGCGCACCTGCCGGCCCGCCACGTTCGCCACCGTGCTCACGCAGCCGGCGGCGCCGATCGCCAGCAGCGGCAGGTTGAACTCCTCGCTGCCCGAGTAGTAGGCGAGCGCCGTGTCGCCCATCACCAGGCCGGACTTGAGCAGGTCGCCGGCGCAGTCCTTGACCCCCGCGATCCGCTCGTGCTCGGCGAGCCGCCGCAGCGAGTCGGCCGTCAGCGCCGTGCCGGCCCCGGTGCGCGCGGGGATGTCGTACAGCATCACCGGCAGCCCGGTCGCGTCGGCCACCGCCCGCAGATGGGCGACGATGGCCTCCTGCGTCGGCCGCGAGTAGTACGGCGTCACCACGAGCAGTCCGTGGGCGCCGGCCGCCTCGGCGGCCCTGGCCAGGCCCACCGAGTGGCGGGTGTCCGCCGTGCCCACCCCGGCGACCACCGTCGCCCGGTCGCCGACCGCCTCCACCACGGCCCGCACCAGCGCCGTCTTCTCGGCGTCCGTCGTGGTCGGCGACTCGCCCGTGGTGCCGCTCAGCACCAGGGCGTCGCAGCCGGCCCGGTCCACGAGGTGGGTGGCCAGCCGCTGGGCGCCCGCCAGGTCGAGGCCGCCGTCGGCGGAGAACGGAGTGATCATCGCGGCGGCACAGCGGCCGAAGGGAGGTGCGGACATGCCGGCAGTCTCCACCCCTTCGGCCGCCGTGGCCAACGGGAATCCCGGGTCAGGGCTCGAAGCGCAGCACCTGCGGGTCGTGGTCGCTCGCCTGGTCGGCGAACTCCGCGTTGATGTGCACGATGTCGTAGTCGAAGCGGCGGATCGACGGCGACACCAGGGTCTGGTCGAGCACCTGCGAGTTCCCCTGGAACACGTAGGTGTAGCGCTCGTCACGCGGCAGCGAGTCCACCGCGCTCCGCAGTGCGCCGTCCGCCGTCAGGGCCCTGGTGGTCGGCGAGAACTCGAAGTCGTTGATGTCGCCGAGCACCACCACCTGCGCCTGCCGCTGTGCCGAACGGATGTCCCGCACGAAGGAGTTGACCACCCGCGCCTGGGCGATCCGCTGCGCCTCCGACGACCGCGACGGCGGCTGGAAGCGGCCGTGGAGCGACTGGTCGCCACCCTTGGAGGCGAAGTGGTTGGCGACGACGATCACCGTCTCGCCACGGAAGGAGAACTCGGCGGCCAGCGGCTTGCGGCTGTCCTCCCAGGCCCAGTTGCCCGGGTCGACCCGGCCGGGGGACGCGGTCAGCTCGGCCCGCCCGCGCCGCTTGACGACCTCGGTGCCGGTGGTCGAGTCCCCGCCGGCCCGGTCGACGAAGTCGACCCGCTCCGGGTTGAACAGGAACACCGTGCGGATGTTGCCGCCCGGCTGCCCGCCGTCCTCGCCGTCCACCGGGTCGATGCCGCGCCACTCGTACCGCGGGCCGCCGGCCGCCACGATCGCGTCGACGAACCGCTGGAGCGTCTCGTCCGCGGCCACCGTGCCGTCGTTCGTCGACCCGCTGTTGTCCTGCACCTCCTCGATCGCCAGGATGTCGGGGGCGGCCAGGTTGGCGACGACGGCCTCGGCCAGCCGGTCGAACTTGGACTGCGGGTTGGCCGGGTTGAGGTTCTCCACGTTGTAGGTGGCGATGGCCAGCTCGTCCTGGCGCTGCGCCCTGGTGGTCTCCGGCTCGAGGCCGCCGGACTCCACGGTGCCCATCTCGCGGGCCGCCACCAGGTAGCCGCCGAACTCGTCGAAGTCCAGCGGGCCCTCGGTGGTGCCGGTCAGCACGTCGCCGACGTTCGCCGTCGGGAACGGCTCCTGGGCGACCGGAACCAGCGACTCCACCTTCAGCCGCCCGGCGTTCTGGTCGTCGTAGGAGGCGTACCTGGTGCCGCCGTTGGCGGTCCGGTTGGCCTCCGGGTCGAGCGACACCCACAGCTCGTAGTAGGGGGTGCTCGGGCCGACGATGGCGGCGTCCTCGACGGACACGTTCATGCCCTCGAGCGACTCGAACAGGTCGAGCGCGTAGCGGTCGGGGCGCAGGGCGAGGCCCTCGATGTTCCCGCCCTCGGCCGGCTCGCCCGTCGGTGCGTAGCGGCGCGGCAGGTCGTCGGCGTCCAGGGTGACCGGGGCCGGCAGCTCGTTGCCCGAGGAGACCACGGTCACCGTGGGCCGCGCTATCTGGGTCAGCGACTGGACGCCGGTGTCGGCGCCGCCCGGGTAGTACTCGCCGACCGTGCCGGACACCCGCACGTCGTCGCCCACCGCGACCCGCGGCGTGGAGCTGGTGAAGACGAAGACGCCCTCGCTGGTGGCCGGGTCGGCGTCCGGCGTCGGGTCCTGGATCCAGAACCCGCGCGAGCCGTAGGTGCGCACCCCGGTGACGATGCCCGCCACGTCGGTGACCTGCTGGCCGGCGTAGGGCGAGACCCGGGTGTCGCCCTGGATGTCGTGGATGCGCGGCGACGCGAGCGTGCCGGGGGCGGCGGGCTCCTCGGCGTGCGAGGGGTCGACCAGCAGCACGGAGCAGAGGCCGGCGACGACGAGCGCGCCGACGGCGACCGATCTGCGGCGCGGACGGACTGAGGCGGACAAGGGACCCTCCAGGGCGATAGCGGCAGGCCCTTCCATTCCGGGCCCTCTACGCGCGTCAAGTTCCCGCAGTCCCGCATGCCTTGTCAACGCCCCCCAGGGAGCCGGTAGGAAACGTTCCGGTTAATCGCGGGCTGGTCAGGGCCCGGGCGTCCCCGCTCACCCGCCGCGCCCCTCGGGCCAATGGTGATGAGCCGTCACGGAAGGGCCCCCGCCTCATCTAGGCTGGGGGCGGCCTTTGCAAGGTTTCGATGAGGAGCGATGGTGAACCCCGCTGACGAGCGTCCGGTCATGCCCCCTGTGCGGCTGCCCTCCGATGCCGAGTTGGCCCGCGCGGCCCTGGCGGCCCCGCTCCTGGCCAGAGCGGCCAGGCTCGCCCGCTGGTCGGCGCCCGAGGTCCCGGTGGGCGCGGGCGGGGAGCTGCCGGCCGAGCTGGTGAAGCACGCCGTCGCCGAGCTGGGCCTCGGCTCCGACGAGGACGGCGAGGCGCTGGCCGCCGAGGCGTGGAACTTCGCGGTCGACAGCGGCCTCGTCGCCGTCCTGGAGGACGACGAGGCCGACGACGACCCGGACGGCGAGGAGGTGGCCGACGGCGGGCCGGTCGCCGGCACCGCCGCGCCGGGTGCCGAGCTGGCCCAGCTCACCGACGGGCGTCCGGCCGACGTGCTGGAGATCTGGTCCGAGGGCCTGGACGCGGTGCTGGCCGAGGTCGCCACCCCCACCTTCGAGGAGCTGCTCGGCGAACTGCCGGAGCAGTCGGGGGAGGGCGAGCCGTTCGACCCGGCCACCGTCGACCTCGACGCCCTCGGCTGGGACCCGGAGGAGGAGGCCGACTTCCTGGACTCGGCGCTCGGCAGCCTCTACCTCTTCGCCCTCACCGACGACTCGGGCCAGGCCGCCACCATGGTGCCGCTGCCGATGGTGGCCGCGGCCTCCGTGATCCCCGAGGACATGGACGAGCTGTCCGAGGCCATGATGGACGAGCTGTCGGCCGCCGTGCTCAAGCTGGACGAGCAGTTCCGCGCCCTGGTCGACACCGGCATCCTGGAGTACCAGCCGGTGGACGAGTCGGTGCTCGCCGAGGTGGGGGCCGACGACGAGGAGACGCCGGCCCCGGTGGCCGAGGTCGGCGAGGACGACCTGACCCGCTACGGCCAGGCCCGGCTGACGCCGCTCGGGCTGCACGCGGTGCGCCGCCGGATGATCGAGGCCGGCCTCGCCGCGCCGCTCGTGGGCGAGCTCGCCGACCAGGGCGCCGACGTCCTGCTCGCCGCCCTGCCGCACCGGCCCGAGACCGCCGCCCACGACGAGGCCGCGCTGTGGCTGGCGGCCCGCGAGCCGCTGGCCGCCGCCCGCGAGCTGCTGGCCGCCGCCCGGGGCGTCGACCCCGCGGCGCCCGGCCGCCGGCTCGGCTGCCAGCTGGTGCTCGCCATGATGGACGGCCGCGCCGAGCCCGCGCTCCGCGAGGTGCTCGACGACTCCGAGCTCGGCGGCCTGGCCCGGGTCTGGCTGGCCGAGCACGGCGTCGTCGACGTGCCGCCGCCCGGCGAGGACATGGTCTTCTGGCTCACCATCGACACCCTGGCCGCCCAGCTCGGCGGCGCCGAGATCGAGGAGAACGCGCCCGAGCTGCGCGACCTGGTGACCGACCTGGCCGACCAGCACAGCGGCTTCTTCGACCGCGCCTGGCGCACCGACCACCCCGCCACCGCCGACGTGTTGGAGGCCGTGGGCCGGCTGCACCCCGACAAGCAGCTGGCCAAGCAGGCCCGTAAGGCCGCCTTCAAGTCCCGCTCCCGGGACTGACGCCGTGCCGCCGCGCGCCGCGCCGGTTCCGCCGGGTAATCCGCTGGCCGAGCTGGTCGCGGTCCGCCACGCCGAGAGCACGGCCAACCTCCGCTTCGCCGCCGCGCGGCGGGGCGGCGGGCCGGTCGAGGTGGAGCCCGAGCCCTGCGACGCCGACGTGCCGCTCTCCGACGCCGGCCTGGCCCAGGCCGCGGCGCTCGGCCGCTGGCTCGCCGGCCTCGGCGCGGACCGCGGGCCCGAACTCGTCGTCTGCTCGCCCTATCTGCGGGCCCGGCGCACCTGGGAGCTGATGACGGAGGCCGCGGCCGCCGGCCCCTGGCCGGCGCCGCTGGTCGACGAGCGGCTGCGGGACCGGGAGATGGGCGTCTTCGAGCTGCTGCCGGAACGCGCGATCCGGGAGCGCGCCCCCGACGAGGCCGAGCGGCGCGAGCGCCTCGGCGACTGGTACTACCGGCCGCCGGGCGGCGAGTCGCTGGCGGACGTCGCGCTGCGGGTGCGGGACCTGCTGACGGAGCTGGCCGGGGCGGCGGCCGGCCGGCGGGTGCTGCTGGTGGCTCACGACGCGGTCGTGGCGGCGGTCCGCCACGTACTCGCCGGCCTCGGCGCGCCGCCGCCGGTGGGTGAGGAGCCGGTGGCCAACGCCTCGGTCTCCCGCTGGGTCGGCGACGGCGACCGGCTGCGGCTCGTCGCGTACGGTGCCACCGACCATCTGCCGGGCTAGCCGTCGGTCACGGTTGGGCCAAGGATCGCGCGTGGCGGCAACCGTTCGGCCCGTGCCGGACGTCTGCGGGGGGTCAGAGTCTTGCCCTGTACGTATGCAATCCGGAGTTCTCGCGTGCTGATTTTCGGCTCCTCCACCAAGGTTCTTCAGCTGGCGATGCTGAACCTGCTGTGCAACTTCTGCGGCAACCCGTCGGCGCAGGCGCTGCGCAAGCGGGTCACCAAGTTCACGCTGTTCTTCATCCCGCTCTTCCCGATCGCGCCCGCCAAACACACGTTGCAGTGCACGTTCTGCGGCGGGACGCAGGAGGTGTCGAAGGAGAACGTCGAGCACCTGCTGGCCGCGGCGGGCGCGGGCGCGCCGAGCAACCAGCCGCCGGCCCAGGGCGGCAACCCCTTCGCCGGCCAGCCGCAGCCGGGCCAGCCGCAGCCGGGCCAGCCGCAGCCGGGCCAGCCGCAGCCGGGCCAGCCGTCGGCCGGGCCGCCGTACCCGCCGCAGGGCCAGCCGCGGGTCTGACCGGC
>NZ_BAAGPR010000116.1:0-24987 GCF_054783955.1 Streptomyces mayteni
CGGCCCGGCTGCGGCGCCGGGTCGCGGCCGGCGCGGCGAGCCTGGCCACGGTCGGCGCCTGCCTGGCGGCCGCGCTGGTCGTGGCCCCCGACGGCACGACGCCCCCGGATCCGCCACCACCGGTCGCGCCGGCGCCTTCCCCCACGGAGGTCCTGCCTGACGGGCTCCGGGTGGTGGGGCCCGGCGAGCAGGTGGAGGTGGCCGACCAGGTGTCGATCTCGCTGTCGCCCGACGAGAACTACCGGCTCACGGTCTCCAGCTTCGTTCCCGGGTCGCCGGGGACGACGAGGGACGACGGATACGAGCCGGGGACCTCCCGGCTGACGCTCTCGGCCGCGCACTGGACCGTGAACGGGCGGGATCTCTACCACGGCTTCTGGCGGTCCGCCGCCCCGCCCGACCGTGTGGTCGTCACGATGGGCGACCGGGAGTACGACGCCACGGTGCTCACTCTGCCGGGCGATCCCGGCTGGGGCGTGTACGTCCTCGACGCGACCGATCTCGAGGCCGCGTGGTCGGTCCGGATCACCGCCCGCGACGCGGACGACGCCCCCTTCGCCTCCGCCAGCCTCCTCACCGGCCCCTGACCGGCGCCGTCCGAGCCGGCGGCGGCACGGTCAGGCGTCACCACCGGCGAGCCGGAGCATCGTGCCCGCCGTCAGGGCCGTGCGGTCGGGGATGTCGGAGACCCGCACGTACTCGTGCCTGGCGTGGGCGCCGTCGCCCGTCGCGCCCATCCCGCACAGCACCGGACGGCCGAGCGCCGCCACGAAGTTGGCGTCGCTGCCGCCGCCGACGAACAGTTCGGCCAGCGGCCCGCGGATGGCGGTCGCGACCTCGTCGGCCACTGCGAACAACCGGCGGCCGGCGGGACCCGGGCGCATCACCGGACGGTTCCAGCCGCCGTCGACGGTGAGCGTGATCCGCGGGTCGGGCGCCGCGAGCGCCGCCAGCACGTCGTCGATCCGCGCGCTCTCCTCCTCGCTGTCCACCCGGACGTCCACCAGGCAGCTCGCCTCGCCCGCGATCACGTTGCGCGCCGTGCCGCCGCTGATCTGGCCGACGTTGACCGTCGTCCCGCGCTCCGGGTCGGCGGCCGCCACCAGCCGCTGGACGACGTCCGCCATGCCGTGGACCGCGCTCGCGCCCTTGGTCGGGTCGAGGCCGGCGTGCGCCTCGACGCCCGTCGTCGTGAGGGCGAAGATGCCGACGCCCTTGCGCCCGGCCTTGACGCCCCACTCGCCGCCCGGTTCGAGGACCAACGTGGCCAGGGCCTCGTCCGTCGCCCGCTCGACGCGCGGCCTGGACACCACGCTGCCGGTCTCCTCGTCGCCGTTGAAGACGAACCGGACGGTGGGCCTCGGCAGTTCGAGCTCGCGCAGCGCCCGCAGCGCCCAGATCCCCTGCGCCAGGCCGGCCTTCATGTCGAACACGCCGGGCCCCGAGGCCCGCCCGTCGACGACGGTGAACGGCCAGCCGGCGGCCGTGCCGGCCGGCCACACCGTGTCGTAGTGCCCGACGACGGTGACGACCCCGGCGCCCGGATCGCCCGCGTACTCGACCTCGAGCACGTCGCCGAGCTCCGGCTCCCGGTGCCTGACCAGGTGGTCGGGGCGGCCGAGGCGGTCGTGGAGCAGTTCGGTCAGCAGGTCGGCGGCGGCGTCGAGGAGGGCCTTGTCCTCGCTCGGCGACTCGGCCTCGACGAGCCGCCGCAGGTCGGCGAGGTGGTCGTCGAGCCGCCGCGGGTCGCGGCACCAGTCGGCGATACGGGAGAGGGCGGGGTCAGCGGCGGGTGCTGGCATGGTGGTTCGTTTCTCCGGTGGTTCGTGACGTGCGGGTGTCTCGTGGAGCGGCAAGGGGTCAGGGGGTCGGCGCGCCGGGCCCGAACGGGATGCCGAGCGCGTACCAGCCGAGGAAGAGCACCGTCCAGACCGCCAGCATCGAGAGGGACACCGGCAGCGTCAGCGACATCAACGTGCCGATCCCGGCCCGCGGTCGGTAGCGCCGGACGAAGCCGAGGCAGAGGACGAAGTACGGGCTCATCGGCGTGATGGCGTTGGTGCAGGAGTCGGCGATCCGGAACAGCGCCCAGGTGGTCTCGGGCGCGACGTCGAGCAGCATCAGCATCGGCACGAACACCGGCCCGATCAGCGCCCACATGGCGGAACCGCTGGTCAGCACCAGGTTCATGACGCTGACGACGAGGATCACGCCGACGAAGATCAGGGTGAGCGGGACGCCCGAGGAGTCCAGCAGCCGGGCGCCGCTGATGGCCATCACCTCGCCGATGCCGGTCCACTTGAAGTAGGCGAGGAACTGCGAGATCGCGAAGAACAGCACCAGGATCGGGGCCAGTTCGCGCAGCCCCTGCGCCATCAGGTCCGGGACGTCCTTGGGTTCGCGGACCGCGCCGACCGCCCGCCCGTAGGCGACGCCGGTGGCGAGGAAGAGGAGGGAGAGGAAGACGGCGACGTTGTGCACCAGCGGCGAGTCGATGACGGCGCCGTGCTCGCCGCGCAGCGGGGAGCCGGCCGGCAGCGCGGCGGCCGCGATGGCGACGACGAGCGCGAGCGCCGTGTAGCCGGCGCCGCGCAGGCCGCGGCGCTCGTCGGCGCTGAGCGAGAGGTCGGGCAGCTCGTCCTCGCCGCCGTCGTGGCCCTCCGGCTCGTCGTCGGCCGCCTCGTCGTCGGCCGCCATCTGCGCGACCCGGCGGCTGAGCAGTGTCTCGGCTACCAGCGTGACGACCAGCGCCAGGATCACGGACGAGGCGAGCGAGAAGAAGTAGTTGGCGACCGGGGTGACGGCGTAGTCGGGGTCGATGGTGCCGGCCGCGGCCGTGGTGAGGGCGGCCAGGGTGGCGTCGGACGGGGTGACGAGCGGGCTCGCCGCGTGCCCGCCGGAGACCGAGACGAAGGCGACCACCGCGCCGAGCACCGGGCTGCGGCCGATGGAGCGGTAGGCGATGGCGCCCAGCGGGATCATGACGACGAACGCCGCGTCGGAGGCGACGTGGGCGATCATGCCGGTGAAGGCGATCATGAACGTGACGGCCCGGACCGGCACCCTGGCGAGCGCGGCGCGCAGCATGGCGGTGAGCAGCCCGGCCTTGTCGGCGACGGAGACGCCGAGCATCACGACGAGGACGACGCCGAGCGGCGGGAAGGCCGCGTAGTTCTCGATCAGGCCGTCGAGCATCGTCGTGACGCCCTCGTCCGAGACCAGGCTCCGGACGGCGACGGTCGCGCCGTCCGTGGGCGACTCGGCGGAGACGCCGGCGGCGTTGAGCGCCCAGCTCAGCACGAGCAGGAAGCCGCTGAGTATCACGAAGAGCCAGAAGGGATGGGGCAGTCGGTTGCCCGCCCGCTCGATGACGCCGAGCACGCGCAGGGTGATCGCCACCGAGCCCGTGGGACGGTCGACCGCAGTCCTGGTGTCCACCTCGGTCCCTCTCTCGTCCGTTGTTCAACCACTTTTCCGCATGACGCACGGCCTGCGTGGTGTATTGCGCCAACATAAGAAGCCATCGCGGTTGAATGTGTCAATGGATACGCATCGCGCGGCTGTTTCTTCCGTGTAACTTCCGGACGATGGCCGGGTGAAGGCCGCCGCCGACTAGGATCGGCGGCATGCCAACGGCCACCGTCACCACCCGGCGGTCATCGAAGCGCCCGGAGGAGCGGTTGCTCGATGACGTCGACCTCGATCTGGTCGCCGCGCTCCAGATCGCGCCCCGCACCCCGGTCAACGCCCTCGCCGAGGTGCTGGACAGCTCGCCGAGCACCATCGCGCGCCGCCTCGGCCGGCTGCGCACGGAGCGGCTGCTCCGCGTCGTCGGCCGCCTCGACTGGCCGTTGATCACCACGGAGAACCCGCGCCAGGTGTGGATCAACTGCGTGCCGGGACGGTCGGCCGAGGTGGCGCGCCACATCCTCGAACTGGCCGAGGTGCAGACGCTGTTGTTGACCACGGGCAAGGCGGACATCTACTGCACGGTCTACCCGCTGCTCGGCACCGACATCTTCGACCTGCTCACCAACCGGCTGCCCGGCATCCCTGGCATCGTCTCGACCGAGTCCCAACTGGTGCTCCGCGCCCACACCATGGGCCAGAGCTGGCGGCTGCACCGGCTCGGCGCCGAGCAGGCGGCGCGGCTCGGCGAGCACGCGGTGCGGGTCACCGGGGAGCGGCTCACCTCGCCCGAGCAGCTGTCCGAACTGGAGCGCAGCGCGCTCGAACTGATGGCGGCCAACGGCCGGATCTCGGCGGCCGACATCGCGCGCGAGCTCGGCGTCAGCCGCTCGACTGCCTACCGCACCTCCCAGCACCTGCTGGAGTGCGGCGCGCTCTGGCCCCGGGTGGAGATCGAGCCGACGCTGCTCGGCTACCCGCTGAACGCCCTGATGTCGCTGACGGTGCTGCCGCAGGCCATCCCTGGGCTGCTCGACACCCTGGGCGGCCATCCGTCGGCCCGCTACGTCTCGATGGTGGCCGGCTCCTCGTCGATGATCCACTACGGGGTCTACCGGGACGAGGAGGACCTGGCGCACTTCATCACCAACGACCTCGGCGCCTCGCCCGGCATCACCGAGGTCGACACGTGCGTCGGGGTGCGGGTGCTGCGCCGCCACTGGACCGAGCGGGACGGCGTGCGGCTCGGTCCGCGCCTCGACGGCTTCCTGCGCCGCGGCTGACGCCCCCGCACGAAAGCGGCATGAAAAATGGCCCGGTGGCGGCTTTCACCGCCACCGGGCCACGACCTGGGCCTGCGAGGTGGGCTCCCTGCGCCGGCATTACCCGGTTCAGGTTGTGGAGGTCGCCTCCAGCCCTCGTTCTCGACCTTCGGCCTCTCAGTCCGTTCCTTCGATCCTCATCCTGCTCGAGTCTCTCCGGTTCGAACTCCCTCGCTCGCCCCACAGGCACTTTCTAGGCTAATCCACCACATACCGGGCGTCAAACGCCGCCCGCTCCGCCGCCGCCCTGGCCTTCTCCGCCGAAGACCACCCGGAACACCCGCCGGGCGACGGCCTCCGCGTCCTGGTCCGGATCCCGCGACTCGGCCAGCGCCCCGTCCAGCCAGAGGCTGGCGAAGCCGTGGGCGGCCGACCAGGCCGCCAGCGTGAGCGCCCGGTCCTCCGCGCCGGGAAGGTGGGACGACAGGCTCCGCGCGCCGGCGGCGAGCACGGCTCCGGCGCGGTCGCGCGCGGCCACCAGCGCCGGGTCGTCGCCCCGGTAGAGCTCGGTCCTGAACATCACCGTGAAGTGCGCGCGATGCCGCACGGCGAACCGCACATAGGCGACCCCGACCTCCCGGAACTCGCCGTCCGCCGCCTCCACCTCCGCCTCCAGTTCGTCCGCGAACAGCCGGTAGCCCTCGGCGGCCACGGCGGTCAGCAGCCCCGTCTTGTCGCCGAAGTGGTGCACCGGCGCGGTGTGCGAGACGCCGGCCCGCCTGGCCAGCGCGCGCAGGCTCCAGCCGGTGGGCCCCGACTCGTCGATCGCCTCCAGCGCCGCGTCCATGACGGCGCGGCGCAGGTTGCCGTGGTGGTAGCTCCCCTGACGGATCCGCCCCACCTCCCTCAGCTCTTGGAATCTTTCCATTGACAAGTTCGCCCGGGTGGGTCACGCTCGACCCACCAGATCTTACCAATGGAAAGATGAGGGCAGTCGGATGGCGCCGTTCCTCTTCCTGCTCGGCGGGACCGCCGTGCTCAGGCTCCTCGGCCTCGTCGGTGTCGACGCGCTCGACGCCTGGCAGCCAGCGGTGCGCGGCGGGCTCGCGCTGATGTTCCTGGTCACGGGCCTGGCCCACTTCGTGCCGCCCAAGCGCGGCGAGCTGGTCGCGATGGTCCCGCCGCGCCTGCCCCGCGCCGAACTGCTGGTCACGGTGACCGGCGTCCTGGAGCTCATCGGCGCCGCCGGCCTCCTGGTCCCGGCGGTCGCCTCGGCCGCCGCCGTCGCCCTGGCGCTGCTGATGCTCGCCATGTTGCCCGCGAACGTCTCGGCGGCGCGCCGCGGCCTCCCGGTCACCCCGCTCCCGACCCGGATCGTCCTCCACACCGTCTTCGTCGGCGCCGCCGTCGCCGCCGCGCTCTGAGCGCGCTCCGCGAGACGCTCCGCGCCGTCAGACGGTCTCCGTCCTGGCGAACTGCGCGGCCTGGATGCCGTACATCTCCGCGTACCGGCCGCCGCGCCGCAGCAGTTCCTCCGGGCTGCCGGACTCCACCAACCGCCCCTGGTGCAACACGTGCACCAGATCGGCGTCCCGCACCGAGGCCATCCGGTGCGTGATCAGCACCACCGTCCGGCCGGCGTCGCCCAGCTCCCTGATCCGGGCGAAGACCTCCTGCTCGGCCCGGGCGTCCAGCGCCGCCGTCGGCTCGTCGACGATGAGGATCGGCGCGTCCCGGTAGGCGGCGCGGGCGATGCCGAGCTTCTGCCACTGGCCGCCGGAGAGCTGGTGGCCGCGCTGGAACACCCGGGACAGCAGCGTCCCCCAGCCGTGCGGGAGCCCCGCGACGACGTCCCCGGCGCCGGCCTGCTCGGCCGCCCGCCCCAACCGCTCCTCGGTGATCGACGCCTCCGCCCGCCCCACCGCCACGTTGACCCGCGCCGTGAACGGCCACCGGTAGAAGTCCTGCCCGACCACCGCGAACCGGGAGAACAGCTGCTGCCGGTCCGCCGCCGCGATGTCCTGCCCGCCCAGCCTGATCCGGCCCGACTGCGGCTGGTAGAGACCGCAGAGCAGCTTGATCAGCGTGGACTTGCCCGAGCCGTTCTCCCCCACCAGCGCCGTCACCCGCCCCGTCGGGATGGACAGCGACACGTCGTCGAGCGCGGGCGCGCCCTCCGTTCCAGGGAAGGCGAACGTCACGCCCTCCACCTCGATGCTCTCCGGTCGCTCGGGCAGCGGGGCGCCGCCGGTGGGGATCTCACGACCGGCCGACTTCTCCACGATCTGATGCAGATCGGTCACGAACAGGCTGTCCTCGTGCATGGAGTTGACCTGGGCGACCAGGTTGTCCAGCGACGCCGAGCCGGTGCGGATCGCTACCACGGCCGCGCCCGCCGCGGCGACCTCCATCCCGCCCGACCAGAGCAGGCCGCCGAGCACCAGATAGGTGGCCAGCGCCGTGAGCCCGGTCAGCACCGAAGCGCCCAGGTTCGTCGCGGCCGCCTCCCTGGCCAGCCGCGCCTGCTCGCCCTCGTACGCCTGCGACATGGCCCTGAAGTGCCGCAACAGGAAGGGCCCCACCCCGTGCACCCGCACCTCGGCCGCCGCGTCCGACTCGATGATCAGCCGCGACACGGTGTGCGCGGCCCGCGAGTGCTGCACCCACTCCTGGTACGACTGGTACCGCCGCCGCGCGATCGTCAGGGCGGACCAGGCGCTCGGCAACGTCATCAGCAACAGCATCGGCATCAACGCCGGATGCAGCACCGCCAACACCCCGGCCGCCGCCACCAGCGACAGCAGCGCCGCGATCACCCGGGTGCCGTGCCCGATCATCCGCCGCGCCGACGAGGCGCCGAACTGCGCCGACTCCAGCAGCTTGTGGAACGCGTGGTCCTCGATCGCCGCGAGCTCGACCCGCAACGTCCGCTCCAGATACCGCTCCTGGGCGTGCCGCTCCACCTTCGGCTGCAACGTGCCGTCCGCGTACGTCGACACCGCCCGCGCCACCGCGCCGACCGCCCCCACCACCGTCATCAACGCGATCGCGGGGATCGCGTCCCGCAGCCCCTCGGTGATGTCGGCCGGCGCCAACAAGGCCACCAGCACGGCCTGCACGCTGAGCAGCATCACCGCCTGGGCGATCCCCCGCACCGTCTCCGCCACGGCCACCGCCCGCGTCGACCACGGATCGGCGGCCCAGGCCAACCGCACGCTCATCGCCAACATCTGCGGCAGCCGCACCAGCGTGCGGCGCAACGTCAGCTCCACCATGGCGTTGTCGTGCCGCGACCACCCCTTGTCGTACCGCAACCGCCCACCGAACAGCAGCCACTCCGACTCGGTGACGAACTCCTCCCGCTCCCCCTTGCCCCCGGCTCCCCGCAACCCGCCCCAGGCACGCACCATCCGACCACCACCTCTGCTCGAACGCAACGCGCCCATGCCATCACCTCGCGTGACGCCGCCGCACCCGAATATCCGGCCCAACCGAACAAATCCGGCCAGGCCCCTGGTCCTACCCCAGGGGGATCGGCCCGACGGGCCCGCCGGCGATCGCGTCCCGGCAGGCGAGGCAGTCGACGTCGGCGCACCGCGTGAGGGACGGCTCGTTCTCGATGGCGGCCACCGCGGCGTCGAGCACGGGCCCGGCCCGGTAGGCGGCCCACCCGGAGGCACCGACCGTGGTGGTCCCGGCCAGCCCCTTCAGGTGTGGCTCGAACTGGGGGAACCCCTCCGAGCAGGAGCCGACCTCCACCGTCATCACCCGGCCGTCCGCCCCGAGCGCCCAACGGACGAAGAGCCGCCGCCCCGCCCGGTGCTCGGCCAGGTGGAGCAGCGTCATCCGGTTGAGCCCGACGCCCACCAGCAGCACGACACCGTCGTGCTCGACCAGCTTCCGCAGCGGGGCGTAGACGTCGGTGGGGCTCTGTGTCGCGACCAGCTCGTCGGCCAACGCCCCGACCGCCGCGAAGGAGTCGAGCGGATGCCGGCCACGCCTGGCCCCCGCCCGCGCTATCAGGGTGGCCGGCAGCGCGCCCAGGCTCGCGTTGATGAGACCGCAGTCGACCGTGTAGGGCGGACCGCTCGACGCGGGCTCGGCGGCCCAGGGCAGCCGCGCGTACTCCACGCCGTTCCTGGCCGGACGCACCGAGACCGGCGGATCCACCCGGAACTGCGGCTCACTGAACGACGGGACGAGCACGGTGCAGCCACGGGACAGCAACGCGTCCAGCAGCCCGTCGGCACCCGACGCGACGGACGCCCCGAACGACCGCAGCGAGACGTGCGCCAGCACGGGCCTCCCCGCGATCCCCAACGCGTCGATACCCGCCTCGAGCTCGTTGACGCTGACCGTCACCGTGGGTCCCCTTGCCGTCCCGGCATCCCGACGTCCGCCATCCTCGCGGCCGATCCCCCACGGGGCAACGGACGCGTGGCGTCATCGATCACACGAGGTGATCCACGTCGACGATCCCCCGCCTCCTGCACATGTGCTCTGACCAGCAAGGCGGCGCCGGGCATCGCCCGAATGGGCTCTTCCTCTTCTGTCGCGGGCGATGTCCGGGAGAATGGAGTACGGTCAGGCGCGTATCCGATGGGGGTGGAAGGAGGCACGCGGTGTCGTACGAACCGAAACTCGCCGCAGCTCTTTCCGGGGCCACACTGCGCCAGCTCTCTCACTGGCGTCGGGCCACAGGCCCCAAAGGCGCGGTCCTCGTGCCCGAGATTTCCAGCGAGCGCCCCATCCTGTACTCCTTCCGGGACGTCGTGGCGCTCCGCATCTGCGTGCGGCTGCGACAGGAGACGTCGCTGCAAAAGATCCGCCGTGCACTGAACACCCTCCGGGAAGACCTCGGCGAGCGGGAACACCTTTCCTCCTACGTCCTCGTCGCCGGCCCGGACACCATCTACCTGGCAGCGCCCGACCACGCCGTGGACCTGACCAAAGGCGGTCACGGAGTCATCCACCAGATGGTGGATGTCCTCGCGCCCTTCTACCAGGACGGCCGCAAGATCCCCGACCTGCTGGCGCCGCGAGAGCAGGTAGCCGTCGACGAGTCGGTGCGCGGCGGGGAGCCGGTCATCCAGGGCACCCGGATCCCGGCTTCGGACGTCGCGGCCCTGGTGCGGGACGGAATCCCACCAGAGCAGATCAGCGAGTTCTACCCGGGTGTGAGTGCCGAGGCCGCTCGCGACGCGGCCGACTTCACCGACTACGTCGACAGCTACGGCAGCAATGAGCCTCGGCAGGTTGTCGCTTGAAGTTGCTGCTCGACGAGAATGTCCCCCGTCCCATGGCCGAGATCGTGCGGATCCTGCTGACGAAGCACGAGGTGGTCCACGTCCATGAGCTCAAGGGCTGGGCGGGCACGAAGGACATCGAGCTTTACGCACGGGCCGAGACCGAGGGTTTCCATGTCGTCATCACCAACGACACCAAGCAGCTCAGCCGCCCGCTCGAAGTAGCGGCCATCGCGGCATCCGGGCTCCATCGCATCGAATACCGGCAGAACAACAAGCACGGTGGTCTCGTGGGGCTCGGCACGGCGATCGCCACAGTGTGCGCGGCCCTTCCCACGCGCTGTCCGACCTCGAAGCAGCCGACGGCCAGCGGCTCATCTCCCTGACGTCGATCGACCCGACCCGACAGAAACGTCTCCAGATAACGGACCCAGCCGCCGCACCGCCGAAGCACTGGCCAGGCGGGGCCGCGTCCTGAACTCTGGTCAGATGGGGGGCCTTCGCGCTGCGACACTTAACCAGCAGGCTCAGATCACCGTCGAGGGTGCGTGCTTACTCAGGTAGCTCTTGAAGGCCTTCCTGATCTCCGCCTGAAGATAGCCCGCCTGCGGTGAGTTGGGGACCACATCCGGCTCGAAGCCCCCCTTTCGAGCATCGAGGTAACGAACGATGCTCGATGACCTGGTGTTGGAGACGCTCTTCATCTGTCATGGCTCGCGTGGCGATGACCAGCGTTCCTCGCTTGCGCGATGCCCCGTACTCGACGAAGCTAAGCACGCTGCGGTCCACGACCTCGTATCGAGCCGCTGCAGCGGCCGGGCTCGCGGCATGGGGGGCATCTCCGCGGCGCTGTGGGCGGCGACGGAGGATCTTCTCCTCAGGCACTCCCCCGGCGATCGCCGCGTCGACTTCGTCGAGAACCCAGCTCAGGGCGGTGTCCTGCAGCGCTTCGCGGAGTTGCTGCTCCACGCGGCGCAGTTCGAACTAGTTCATGTCTCCCTCATAGTCAGAAGTCTCCGCCTCTGGCAGCCAGTCGGTCCGCGGCTGCCCTCCGGGGCCATGTTCGAGGAAGCGCGGTCCATCGAACTGAAGCCGGAGTGCCTCCAGCGGCAGGGCGGGCTTCCGGAACGGCGGCTCCGCCTTCGAATCGGACCCCCTCGGCGCCAGCAGGTCCCCAGGTGCGTCCGTGTGCGGGGTCGGTCCACCGGATACCTGCGCTGACGTGCCCCGTAGCGGTCCGCTGCCTGCAGTTGATCGCGCCCGCTCCGTGTCCCGGCCGGGTGCTCCAACGCATCTGACAGTTCCTTGGCAGCTGTCGGTGTCGTGTGGTTATTCTTGACGCGGGCAAGGAGCTCGGGATCGGACCTGGGCCACCGCTGAACTCTTCGAGGCACGGAGCGTCGGAACGCGCCCTCGCCACCACCTCCCAACCATCCATCTGCATCGTCGGCACGCCCACCATCGGTTGCTGCTGACTGAAAGGTGCTCCCATGACCATCTACTCCCAGCATCCGAGCCGGGGGAAGACCCAGATCCTGGCGACCTACCGAAGCTCGACGGGCATCACTTCGTCGACCGTCACAAGCCTCGCCGATCCGGCCCTGGCCACGACGATCGTCGACGCGCTGAACCGCGTCTCCGCCGCCGCCACAGTGCCGGTCAGTGTGTACGACCGCCGCGGCCGCGACTTCAAGCACTACCCCCAGAAACACCTGGCCGCTTTGAACGACCGAAGTGCCCGTGCCGAACTGCTCAACGGCGCGCACAGCCTCTGGTACGAACTTGCCGTCCTGCGGCTTCACCAAGCCCTGGCCGATCTGGACAACGCCCTGGCCGCGGCTCCCCCGCCGGTCCGGATCGCTGTCGACGCGGAGCTGGTGACCGAGGAGAGGGAACTGCGTGCCGCACTCGCCGAGTACCAGGAGGACGTCGAGCCCCCGGACACGGACAGCCCGCGACACTGGGACTTCGACTCCCCGTTCGTTGCCTTCGAAGAGGGGCGAGACGACCTCGGCGACGAGACCCGCGAGGGCTTGGACCGGCTTGAGACGAAGCTCACGCGCGGACAACTTGAGGCGTCCGTTGCCGACTTGCGCCTCCTCATCACCGCATACGCGCAGTACCACGGCGAGTCAGCGACGCTGGAGACCGAATCCCTGGCGATCTTCCACGAACCGTTTGACTCGGACGGGTACTTCATGACCGTCGACACACCGAGTCGCGAGACCCGAGGCAGCGTCTGGCAGATCGACATCAGCCGCTGGGAACCAGACGACCCCGAGGACGCCGAATGCGGCAGTGCCACCGGCCAAACCCTCGTCACATACACGCGTTCGATGCCACCCACCGCCTCCGAAATCGCTGATCTGCTCCACCGCGTCGAGAAGGAGCCCAAGCTACTCGTCGCCTGGGCCCACGCTCCCGTCGGAGCGGACCTCGCTGGAACGGACTTCACCGCCACCAAGTGACGCGACACCTGACAGCAACTCACCCGCAACAGCACCGCGGTCGACATCTGTCAACCGACCGACGGTTTCGGCCGGACCTCAGTCGAGCTGATCCGGCCAGAACCACGCGAGCTGACTCCGCGAAACTCGGGACATATCACTAGTACACGTACTGGAGGGCTGCCGCCGCAAGCGAGCCAGTGCCGCTACGTCCATGGCCAGGATCACCGCGAGACGCACGGCCGACACCTGCTCTGAGTCAATGGGGCATCGACGAAGCACCAGAGGCTGCGGTAGCCCAGGGTAGCCGGATTGAATGTCGGCTCCCAGATGGCTCCCGAGAGCGCTCCGGGAACAAGTCAGGGGCCCGACCCGCTGTGCGGATCAGGCCCCTGACCTGTTGTTTCACCGTCGGGGTGGCGGGATTTGAACCCACGACCTCTTCGTCCCGAACGAAGCGCGCTGCCAAGCTGCGCCACACCCCGGTACAACGGGGACTACTCTAGCCGACCGCTCGTCGTACGGGAAATCAGGTTTCGCGGGGGGTCAAGGTCAGGAGGGTGGCCTCCGGTGGGCAGGCGAAGCGGACCGGGGTGTAGCGGTTGGTGCCGCAGCCGGCGGAGACGTGGAGGTAGGCGGTGTGGCCCGGGGTCTCGTGGGTGGAGAGGCCCTTGACGCGGCCCGGGTCCAGGTCGCAGTTGGTGACCAGGGCGCCGTAGAAGGGGACGCAGAGCTGGCCGCCGTGGGTGTGGCCGGCGAGGATCAGGGGGTAGCCGTCCGCGGCGAAGGAGTCGAGGACGCGCAGGTAGGGGGCGTGCGCCACGGCCAGGGCGAGGTCGGCGTCGCGGTCCGGGCCGCCGGCGACCTCCGCGTAGCGGTCGCGGCGGATGTGGGGGTCGTCGAGGCCGGTGAGGGCGATCTCGGCGCCGGCGGCCTTGATCCGGCCGCGGGCGTTGGTGAGGTTGGCCCAGCCGGCGGCGTCGAACGCGTCGCGGAGCTCCCACCAGGGGTTGCGCGGCACGTCGCGGGCGGGCGCGTTGCCGTTGAGGCCGTGCCGGCCCGTGGCGCGCTCGGCGAGGTAGCGGGCCGGGTTGCGCAGCTTCGGGGCGTAGTAGTCGTTGGAACCGAAGACGTAGGCGCCGGGGAACTCGAGCAGCGGGCCGAGCGCGTCCAGGACCTCGGGGACGCCCTGGGGGTCGGAGAGGTTGTCCCCGGTGTTGATCACGAAGTCGGGCCGCAGGCCGGCCAGCGACTGGAGCCAGCGGCGCTTCTTGTCCTGTCCCGACACCATGTGGATGTCGGAGACCTGCAGTAACCGCAGCGGGGGCATCCCCGGGCGCAGCACGGGAACGGTGACGCGGCGCAGGCGGAAGGATCGGGCCTCGTAGCCGGCGGCGTAGGCGACCGTGGCGGCGGAGAGCGCGGTCACCGCGAGCGCGGCTTGGAGGGGGACGCGGTATCGGGCACGCATGGGGCCCATCGTGTCACGGCTGTCACAATGGCTCGCATGACCACCTTCAAGTCCCGACTGCAAGACGACCTCACAGCGGCGATCAAGGAGCGGGACGAGCTGCGCTCGGCCACGCTGCGGTTGACCCTGTCGGCGATCGGCTATGAGGAGGTGGCCGGCAAGACGGCGCGCGAGCTCTCCGACGAGGAGGTGCGGAAGGTCGTGGCGCGGGAGGCGAAGAAGCGGCGCGAGGCGGCCGAGGCGTTCGAGAGCGGTGGGCGGCCCGAGCAGGCCGCGCGGGAGCGGGCCGAGGGCGAGGTACTGGCCGAGTACCTGCCGCAGCAGCTGAGCGACGACGAGCTGGCCGCGCTGGTCGCGGAGGCGGTGGCCGAGGCGAAGGCGGGCGGTGCCGAGGGGCCGCGGGCGATGGGTGCCGTGATGAAGATCGTGAACCCGAAGGTCGCCGGCCGGGCCGAGGGCGGCCGGGTGGCGGCGGCGGTCAAGAGCGCCCTGGCGAGCTGACCCGGGCTACGCCCGCGGCCATGGCCGCGGCGGTCATGGCGAAGAGCGCCACGAAGGCCGCGGCCAGCCGGGTCTGCGCCTTCCGCTGCGCCCAGTACTCGGGCTCGGTGAGGACGACGCGGGCTCCGTCGCTGTTCCACGGGGCGTAGGAGTAGCCGTCGCCGACCTCCTGGATGGAGTAGAGCACGGGCAACGGGCCCACCGCCACGCAGAGCACGCTCCAGAGCAGCAGCCCGCCGGCGGCCCAGGCGAGGGGGCGGGGCACCGCCCACGGGGCGCCGGTGATCCGTTCGTCGCGGCCGCCGGCCCTCGCGAACGAGAGGGTCGCGGCGCCGAACGCCAGCAGGGTCAGGACCGCGAGGACCGGCACGGTGCCCGGTGGCGCCAGCGGGGCCCCGGGGAGCAGCGCGAGCGCCATCACCAGGACACAGAGGCCACAGAGGGTCAGGGCGGGCGCGAGGCGTGTCAGTTCGCGAGATGACATCCAGTCCTCCGTTTCCTCTCAGAACGACGGAACGGGCGGCCCCGAAGGGCCGCCCGTTCGGCGTTGGTCGGCAGGTCAGTCGCGGTTGCCGCGGCCGCCTCCGTTGCCGTTGCCCCAGGTGTCGGGCCATTCGATGTCCGGGAAGTCGGGGATGTCCGGGATGCCGACGTCGCCGCCGGAGTCGCCGCCACCGCCGCCGTTGTTCCCGTTGCCGTTGCCGTTGCCGCCGTTGTCGTTGTCGCGGTCGTCGTCGCGGTCACGATCCCGGTCGCGGTCCCGGTCACGGTCGTCGTCGGCGCGGGGGACGTCGATCTCGTTGAACTGGGTGGACGTCACGCCCTCCAGCGCGCCGATCATCGCCTGGCGCCAGATCGGGCCCGCCACTCCGGCACCGCTGGCGCGCTCGAAGTACTGGCCGCCGATGGTGATGTTCTCCATCGGGATCAGTTCGTTGAGGCCGCCGACCCGGACGGCAGTGGCGATCTGCGGGGTGTAGCCGACGAACCACACGTTCTTGCGCTCGTCCGTGGTGCCGGTCTTGCCGGCGTTGTCGCGGTCGGTCAGGCCGACCGCCGCGCCGGTGCCGTCCTCCAGGACGCCGCCCAGCATCTCGTTGATGGTGTCGGCGGTGCTCGCGGACATCACCGGGGAGCACTCGGACTCGGGGATCTCGATCTCCTCGCCGTCCGCGTTGGTCACCGCGGTGATCGCGATCGGAGTGCAGTAGGTGCCGCGGTTGGCGAACGTCGCGTAGGCGTTGGCCATCATCAGCGGTGAGGTCTCGTGGGCACCGAGCGTGGCGGCGGCGTCGGCGGGAATCGGCTCACCGTTGCCGAGCGTGACGCCCAGGCTGCCGGCCATCCCGATGGTGTCGCACAGGCCCGCCTGCTGTTCGAGGAGGGCGAAGTACGTGTTGATCGACTCGCCGAGGGCCGCCGTCATGTCCCACTCGCCCTGCTCGTCCTCGCGCTCGTTGTTCACCTCCCACTGGTCACTGCCGGTGGGCCGGTTCTCGCAGTCCCGGAAATCCGACTTGTCGAGGACGACCTGGTTGTCGGTCTCGTAGGTCTGGGCGGGCGAGATGCCGTTCTCCAGCGCTGCGGCCGCCGTGAACGGCTTGAAGGTGGAGCCGGTCTGGAAGCCGTTCGCCGGGCCGCCCATGGCGGCGGGCACGTTGAGGTTGATCGCCGTCTGGTTCTGCTCGGCATCGACGCCGTAGGGTCGGCTCTGCGCCATCGAGAGGATGTGGCCCGTGCCGGGCTGCACCTGGACGACGGAGGCGGCGATCGGGTCGGTCTCGTTGGCGCCCTCCCGCGCGGCCTGCGCGGCGGCGGCCTGGGCCTGCGGGTCGAGGGTGGTCTGGACGGTGAGGCCGCCGAGCCGCCAGAGGGCCATGCGGTCGTCGTCGCTCTCACCGAAGGCCGGGTTGCTCAGGATCTCCTGGCGGACGTAGTCGCAGAAGAAGCCGGAGTCGTCGACCGCGGTGGTGCAGCCGGTGCGCGGTTCGCTGATGTCGAGGCCGAGTTCCTGCTCGGCCGCCGCGTCCGCCTCCTCCTGCGTGATCTCGTCGTTGTCGACCATCCGCTGGAGGACGGTGTTGCGCCGGTTGAGGGCGGTCTCCGGGTTGAGCGTCGGGTCGTAGGTGGACGGCGACTGCACCAGGCCGGCGAGCAGCGCGGCCTCGTGGAGTTCGAGTTCGGCGGCCGGCTTGGAGAAGTAGCGCTCCGCGGCGGCCTCGACGCCGTACGCCTGCTGCCCGAAGTACGTGATGTTGAGGTAGTTCTCCAGGATCTCGTCCTTGGTGAGCTCCTGCTCGAGCTGGATCGCGTACTTCATCTCGCGGATCTTGCGGCCGAGGCCGGCGGCGCCCGACTGCTGGGTGGCCTCGGCGATCAGCTCCTGGTCGTCGCCCGCGGCCTCGACGAAGACGTTCTTCACGTACTGCTGGGTGAGCGTGGAGGCGCCCTGCTCGACCGAGCCCGAGCCGAGGTTGGTGCTGATGGCGCGGATGATGCCCTGCATGTCGATGGCGCCGTGCTCGTAGAACCTGGCGTCCTCGATGGCGACGACGGCCTGCGGGACCGCGCCCATCCGGTCGAGCTCGACGACCGTGCGGTTCCGGAAGGAGACCTCGGCGATCGTGTTGCCCTCCGCGTCCAGGATGGTGGACGTCTGGCTGAGCGGGGGCCGCTCCATCTCGGCGGGGATCTCGTCGAAACCCTCCATGGTGCCACGCGCCGCGAGGCCGAGCGCGCCCACCGCGGGGAGCGCGAGACCCGCGAGCACCGCCCCGGACAACACGCTCACCCCGAGGAATCTGGCGATCTGCTCCGCCGCGTTCTGCCCGCCGCGCGGTCGCTTACTACCCATGAGGGGCAGCCTACGTTCTCGAACGCCGGACAGGGAGCGGACGTTCCCTCTAGGCTGGCCGAAAGCCGTCCCTGCGGGGTCGCCGCCCGCTTCACTCTTTCGGGTGAACCTGCACGTCGCGTAGTCCGAACGGGCCATCGAAGATGGGGCTCGTCGGGGGTGTTGGGCCGCGGCGTGACTTCCGTAACGTCCTCCACTGGCGAGGCGAGGGAGCCCGGCCGAGGTCCGGCCCTGGGTCGCTCGCCGCCGTGGTCGCGTCGTGAGGGAGGGCGTCACCGGCATGAGCGGTACGAGTGATGGGGACGGCGGTTGGAGCGCGCGGGCGGCGTGCCGCAGGGCGGATCCGGACGAGCTGTTCGTCCAGGGCGCGGCGCAGAATCGCGCCAAGGCCGTGTGCCTGGGGTGCCCGGTCCGTACCGAGTGCCTGGCGGACGCGCTCGACAACCGCGTGGAGTTCGGCGTCTGGGGCGGCATGACCGAGCGGGAGCGGCGCGCGCTGCTGCGCCGGCGGCCCATGGTGACGTCCTGGCGGCGGCTGCTCGAGACGGCGCGGAGCGAGTACGAGCGCGGGGACCGGGTCGGCGGGGTCGGGCGGGACGTGCTGGCGCGGGTCAGCTGAGCGGCGTCGGCCGAGTGGCGTCAGCGCAGTGGTTCGGCGCCGTCGGCCTGGCTCAGCCGGTCGCCGATGGCGCGCAGCCCGGCGAGGTCGTGCACGTCGTCGGGGAGCGCAGGCACCTCCACGATCGGCACCCTGGGGTGGACGGCGGTGAAGCGGGCGCGGGTCCGTTCCTCGCGGGTCAGTTGGCGCATCCGTTCGGCGTGCACGCGCAGCAGGCCGGCGGCGGCCCGGTCGGCCTCGGAGGCCAGGTCGGCCGAGGTGGCTGAGTCGGCCTCCGGGGCCGACTCCAGCGTCTCGGCGGCGGCGAGGGCGCGTTCGGCGCTCAGGTGGGCGCCGTCCGAGGTGTGCACGCGGTTGAGCACCAGGCCGGCCAGCGGCATCCGCTCGGCGGCCAGCCGCTCCACGAAGTAGGCGGCCTCGCGCAGCGCGTCCCGCTCGGGGGCGGCCACGACGAGGAAGGCGGTGCCCGGCGCCTGGAGCAGCCGGTAGGTGGCGTCGGCGCGGGTGCGGAAACCGCCGAACATGGTGTCCATGGCGGCGACGAAGGTCTGGACGTCGCGCAGCAGCGCGGTGCCGAGCACCTTGCCGAGGGTGCCGGTGACGAGGGAAAGCCCGGCCATGCCGAGGCTCATCACCTTCCGACCGGCCCGGCCGCCGGCCTTGGCCGGCGCCATCAGGAGGCGGATGAACCGGCCGTCGAGGAACGAGCCGAGGCGCTGCGGCGCGTCGAGGAAGTCGAGCGCCGAGCGGCTCGGTGGGGTGTCGACCACGATCAGGTCCCAGGCGTCGCGGGCGGCGAGCTGGCCGAGCTTCTCCATCGCCATGTACTCCTGGGTGCCGGCGAAGCCGGCGGAGAGCGACTGGTAGAAGGGGTTGTCCAGGATGGCCCGGGCGCGGGCGGGGTCGGCGTGCGCCTCGACGATCTCGTCGAAGGTGCGCTTCATGTCCAGCATCATGGCGGAGAGTTCGCCGCCCGCCGTGGTGTCGATCCCGGGGACGGGGCGGGGCACGTTGTCGAGTTCGGTCAGCCCCATGGACTGCGCCAGGCGGCGGGCCGGGTCGATGGTCAGCACGACGACGCGGCGGCCGCGTTCGGCGGCGCGCAGCCCGAGCGCGGCGGCGGTGGTGGTCTTGCCGACCCCACCGGAGCCGCAGCAGACGACGATCCTGGTGTCGGGGTCGTCGATCAGCGGGTCCATCTCGAGCGGTTCCGGGGAGGTGGACTCCGGTGACTTCGCCTGCGCGGCGGGCGGTGCGGCGCCCGGCGTGGCGGCCTCAGCCGGACGTGGCGCGGGAGCTGCCGTGGCGGACGTCAACGGCCGCCCGGCGAAGCGCGTCGCGGGACGCGGGCCCGACGGCGCGGCTGTGTGTGCTGCGGGCACGGCCGAAGGCACGGCACACGGCAGCCGGCTCGGCGTCGCAGGCGCCGGCGCCTCGGCGCCGCCCTCCGCGGCGGGGCCGCCCTGCGTCGCGGGCGTGGGCGGACGGATCGCCGGCGGCAGCGGGGTCGGCGCGGGTGGGTGAGGGGATCGCATGGTCACCAGTCCTGGGCGCGCAGGAGGCGGGCTAGGCGGTAGAGGCCGGCGAGGTCGACGCCGTCCGGGAGGAGGGGGAGTTCGCGGACGGGGAGGTCGAGGCGGGCCAGTTCGGCGCGTTGGGTGGCTTCGAGGGCGAGCCGGGTGGCGTGCTCCCGGCCCTGGGAGAGCAGGGGGGCGGTCAGCGCCTCGGCGTCCCGCAGGCCGGCCCTGGTCAGGGCGGCGGCGAGGTCGGTCGGGGTGGGGTGCGACGTGACGTCGGTCGAGTCGAGGGCCGGGCGGACCATGTTGACGACCGTGCCGCCCACCGGGAGGTCGGCGGCGCGGAGTTCGGCCACGCCGTCGGCCGTCTCCTGGACCGGCATCTCCTCCAGCAGCGTCACCAGGTGCACCGCCGTCTCGGCGGACTTCAGCACCCGCATGACCGCCTGCGCCTGGTGGTGGATGGGCCCCACCCTGGCCAGGCCCGCCACCTCGTCGTTGACGGCGAGGAAGCGGGTGACGCGGCCGGTCGGCGGGGCGTCCATGACGACGGCGTCGTAGGCCCAGCCGCCGTCCGGGCCGCGGCGCCGCACCGCCTCGCAGACCTTGCCGGTGAGCAGGACGTCGCGCAGCCCGGGCGCGACGGTCGTCGCGAAGTCGATCGCGCCGATCCGGCGGAGCGCCCGGCCCGCGCCGCCCAGCTTGTAGAACATCTGGAGGTAGTCGAGCAGCGCCCGCTCCGCGTCGATGGCGAGGGCGAACACCTCGCCGCCGCCGGGGCCGATGGCGATCCGCCGCTCCTCGTAGGGGAGCGCCTCGGTCTCGAAGACCTGGGCGATGCCCTGTCGGCCCTCGACCTCGACCAGCAGCGTCCGCCGCCCCTCCTCGGCCAGGGCGAGCGCGAGCGCGGCGGCGACGGTCGTCTTGCCGGTGCCGCCCTTGCCGCTGACCACGTGCAGTCTGCGTACTGAGCTCACACCAGCGAGCCTAAGCGACGGCGGAACCGCTCCCTCCGGCGAGGGAGTCGACGGAGCCGGCGGCGTCGAGGGGGACGAGGGACTCGATCGCGCGGGCCACGCTGGCGGCGCCGTGCCCCTGGGCGGCCTGCCGCTCGTAGAGGTCGAGCAGTGGCGCCAACAGCCGGTCGTCGAGGCCGCGTTCGCGGCCGGCGGTGAGGATGGCGGCCAGTCCCCAGCGGTTGATGTCGATGGTCGAGGTGTCGGTGGTGTAGTCGCGGGAGTCGATGTCGTGGGCGAACTCCGGGAGCGTGGCGACCGCCGAGGTGAGCCAGCGCACCATGGGCACGGTGATCTCGGCGGCGGTGATGCCGGCCGTCCCGGCCAGGGCCAGGCCGTGGAAGAAGCCGCCGAACATGCCGTACATCGCGCTGAGCACGGCCATGTCCTGGACGGAGGCGAGCGTCGGGTCCGTGCCGACGTGGACGCCTTCGCCGAGCGCCGGGTCCAGTGCCTCGCGGGCGGCGTCGAACGCCTCCTGAGAGCCGCTGTAGAGGACGAACGCCTCGGGGGTGCCGATCGTCCGGGGCACCGCGTAGACCGCGCCGTCGAGGTAGCGGGCGCCGTGCCCGGTGGCCCAGGCGGCCAACTCCCGGACGGGCTCAGGGGTGCCGGACGTGATGTTCACCAGGGTGCGGCCGGCGAGCGCGTCGGCGGCCGGCGCGAGGGTGGCGGCGGCCGCGTCGTAGTCGAGGACGCAGACGACGACCAGCGGGCTGGCGGCCACCGCCTCGGCGACCGTCGTGGCGCGGCGGGCGCCCCGCGCCACCAGGGCGTCGGCGCGGGCGGCGGTGCGGTTCCAGACCGTGGTGGGGTGGCCGCGGTCGAGCAGGGCCGCGGCGAGCGCCGACCCGAGGTTGCCGAGGCCGATGACGGTGACGGGGGTGGGGGTGGGGTCGGGCGTCGTGTGGTTCATGCCGCGTTCCTTCGGTGCGATGGTGGGTTCTCGGCCCACCGTGCGGGAGCGGGCTGTCGGCCCCCTGTCGGAACGCTGCCGGGGCGCTGCCAGAACCCCGCCAGTAGTACGATGATTATCAAACTAAGGAGTGGATCGAGAGATGAGCGTTCTACGGCCCGAACTCCGCGACCTGATCGCGTCGGGGCCCATGGCGCACCTGAGCACGATCAACGCCGACGGCAGCCCGCAGGTGTCGGTGGTCTGGATCGGCCTGGACGGCGACGAGCTCGTCAGCGGGCACCTGGCCTGGTACGCGAAGCTGCGCAACATCGAGCGGGACCCGCGGG
Source organism: Streptomyces mayteni (assembly GCF_054783955.1). NCBI lineage: Bacteria > Bacillati > Actinomycetota > Actinomycetes > Kitasatosporales > Streptomycetaceae > Streptomyces > Streptomyces mayteni. The sequence continues at coordinate 21,587 of NZ_BAAGPR010000116.1, forward strand.
TGGTGCTGTCCTTCGACGCGCCGCGGGTGCCCGGCGTCTTCCTCAACGAGTACGCCACGCTGCGGGCCAGCGCCACCGTCGAGTCGAGCGACGAGGCGTGGGACCTGCTCGACCGGCTGGCCAAGGTGTACATGGCACCGGACGCCGAGTTCCCGGCGCCCAGGAGCCCCGGCTACGTCGTGCGGTACCGGATCGAACGGGTCGGCGGCGTCGGGCCCTGGGCCTCCACGGCCCGCTGAGCCCGGGTGCCGGGGCGCGGGCGCGGGCGCGGGCGCGGGTTATCGTGGCCGGATGCGATTCGGGGTCCTCGGCCCGCTGGCGCTCTGGGCGCCGGACGGCACGCCGGTGCGGATTCCGGAGCGGAAGTCCCGCACCGTGCTGGCCCGGCTGCTGGTCCTGCCCGGCCGGCCGGTCGGCGTGGACCGGCTGGTGGAGTGCGTCTGGGGCGCCGAGCCGCCGCACCATCCCCGAGGCGCCCTACAGGGCAAGATCTCGCGGCTGCGCCGGGCGCTCGACGCGGCCGAGCCGAACGGCCGCCGGCTGCTGACGTCCGGGCCCGCCGGCTACGCGCTCGACGTCCCGCCGCGGGAGACCGACGCGGGCCGGTTCGCCGAGCTCACCGCGGCCGCCCGCGCGGCGGCCGGCCCCCGGGAGCGAGCCGAACTGCTCGGCGAGGCACTGCGGTTGTGGCGCGGCGAGGCGTTCGCGGAGTTCGCCGACGCGGGGTTCGCCCGCGCCGCCGTCGACCGGCTGGCCGAGGAACGGCTCACCGCCCGGGAGGAGTTGGCAGAGGCGCGCCTGGAGTTGGGCGAACACCTGGCGCTGGCCGCCGAGTTGGCCGAATCGGTGGCGCGGCATCCGACGCGGGAGCGGCTGCGCGGCCTGCAGTTGCGGGCGCTGCACCGGGCCGGCCGGCAGGGCGAGGCGCTGGCCGGCTACCGGGAGTTGCGGCGGGCGCTGGCCACCGAACTCGGCCTCGACCCGGGCCCCGAGCTGACGGCGCTGCACGAGGCGATCCTGCGCGCCGAGCCGGAGCCGGCACCGGCGCCAGGCCCGGACGCGGGCGGCGCCCGGCCGGTGGTGCGGCTGCCGGCGCCGGTCGCCGGGTTGATCGGCCGGGACGACGATCTGGCGGGCGTCGGTGCGCTGTTGGCCGGCGCGGGGCGGGCGCGGCTGGTCACGCTCGTCGGTCCGGGCGGAGTCGGCAAGTCGCGGCTCGCGGTCGAGGTGGCGCGCGGCGTCGCCGGCTCGTTCCCCGACGGCGTCCGGCTGGTCGAGCTGGCCGGCACGGAGCCGGCAGGATGCGACGACGAGGCGCTCTGCGCGTTGGCCGACACGCTGCTCGTGGCGCTCGGCATCCGCGACGCGGAGGGTTCTGCCGCGACCAGCGCCGGCGCTGGTGTGGACCGGCTGGCGGCCGCGCTCCGCGACCGCCGCCTGCTGCTGGTGCTCGACAACTGCGAGCACCTGACGGCCGAGGCCGCCGCCCTCGCCGAGGCGCTGCTGCGCGCCGTGCCAGGACTGCGGATCCTGGCCACCAGCCGCGAGCCGCTCGGCATCGGCGGCGAACGGCTGTGGCGCGTCGAGCCGTTGACGCCGCCGCCGGCCGAGGCGGCGGACTGGCCGGCCGCGGTGGCGGCGTCGAGCGCGGCCCGGCTGTTCCTGGAGCGGGCGGCCGGCACCCCGAGTGCGCTCGGGCCGGACGACGCCCGGGCCGTGGCGGTGATCTGCCGGCGGCTCGACGGCCTGCCGCTCGCCCTCGAACTGGCCGCCTCGCGGGCCAGGACGCTGGGCCTGCACGGCTTGGTCGCCCGCCTCGACGACCGGTTCGCGGTGCTGACCAACGGCTACCGGGACGCGCCGCCCAGGCAGCGCACGCTGCGCGCCGTGCTCGACTGGAGCTGGGAGCCGCTGGGCGAAGCCGAACGCGCGGTGCTGCGCCGGCTGTCGGTCGCCGTCGACGGCTGCGGTCCCGAGGCTGCCGCCGCGATCTGCGGCAGGGACGGAGAGGGGGAGGGGGACGGGAACGGCGTCGAACCGGCCGCCGTGCTCGATCTGTTGGGCCGGCTGGTCGACCGGTCCCTGGTGGTGCTCGACGACCGTCCCGAGGGGCCGCGGTACCGGCTGCTCGAGTCGGTGCGGGAGTACGCCGCCGAGCGGCTGCGGGCGGCCGGCGAGGAGCCGGCCACGCACCGCGGGTACGTGCGGTACCACCGCGCGCTGGCCGAGCGCGCGGCGCCCGCGCTGCGCGGCCGGCGGCAACGGCGGTGGCTGGCCGGTCTTGACGCGGAGGCCGGCAACCTGCGCCGGGCGGTCGACCTGGCGACGGCGCCTGGCGCGCCGCCCGGTGAGGCGCTGCGGCTGGTGAACGCGCTCGCCTGGTACTGGGTGGTGAGCGGCCGCTACGGCGAGGCGCGCCGCGCGCTGGCCAGGGCCGTCGCGGGCGCCGGCCAGCGGGAGGCGGCGCCGGCCGCCCTGGCGACCGTCTGGGGGCACGGCATCGCGCTGCTCCAGGGCGACGCCGAGGCGGGAGGGACGACCAAGGTCGACGCGGCGCTGCGGGCGTTGGACGGCGACCCGCCGGCCCGCGCCACGGCCCGCTGGTTCCTGGCCTTCGCGGGGCTCGGCGCCGCCGCGGTGGCCGAAGGGATGGGGGCCCCGCCCAGCGTTAGCTGGGGGAGGCTCGCCGGCCTGGCGGCGGCCGACTTCGCGGCGCTCGACGACCGGTGGGGCGAGGCCGCGGCGCGCGCCGTGCTGGCCAGGCACGCGCTGGCCCGCGGCGACCTGGCGGCGACCGGGCTGCACGCGGAGTGGGCCGACCTGGCCTTCCGGGAGCTCGGGGACGACTGGAGCCGGGCGGGCGCCGTCTTCCCGCTCGCCGCGCTGGCCGAGATCGCCGGGGACCACCGGCGGGCGGCCGCGCTGCACGCCGAGGGGCTGCGCGCGGCCGAGGAGTTGGGCCGGTGGACGGCGGCCGTGCACCGGCTGACCGGCCTCGGCCGGATCGCCCTGCTGACCGGCGACCTCGCGGGCGCCGAGGCACACCACCTGCGGGCGCTGGCGCTCGCCACCGCGCACGGCTTCCGGCAGGGCCAGTGGGGCGCCGAGCTGGGCCTGGCGCTCGGCGCCCGCCGGGCCGGCGCGTTGGCGGCGGCCGAGGCGCGGCTCGTCGGCCTGCTCGACTGGTTCAGGGCGGCCGACTACGGCCCGGCGCTCACCCTGGTGCTCGCCGAGCTCGGCTATGTCGCCGAGCTGCGCGGCGACCCGGCGACCGCCCGCGAACGCCAGCTGGCCGGCCTCGTGGAGGCGCGGCGGCTCGGGGATCCGCGGGCCGTGGCGCTGGCGTTCGAGGGGCTGGCGGGCGCGCTGGCGCTGGCCGGCGAGCCGGGCCAGGCCGCCAC
>NZ_BAAGPR010000117.1:0-24318 GCF_054783955.1 Streptomyces mayteni
GGCCCCGGGGCCAAGGCGGCTGCGCCGCCCGGCCCTCCGGGGCCCGGCCGGGCCGCAAGCCCGCCCCGCGCGAAGCGCGGAAAAGGGCGGGTGGGTGGGGAAAAACCCCCGGACAGGCGCCGCGGCGGCTGCGCCGCACGGGCCGCAGGCCCACCCCCGCGCGGAGCGCGCGGAAGGGTGGTGAAAAACCCTCAGGTGGACGCCGCCGCGGCTACGCGCCCATCATGTGCACGCCACCATCCACGTGCACGATCTCGCCCGTCGTCTTCGGGAACCAGTCGGACAGCAGCGCCACGACACCCCTCGCACCCGGCTCCGGGTCGGCCAGGTCCCAGCCGATCGGGGCGCGGTTGTTCCAGACGTCGGCCAGTTCCTCGAAGCCGGGGATCGACTTCGCCGCCATCGACTTGACCGGCCCCGCCGAGATCAGGTTCACGCGGATGTTCTTCGGCCCCAGGTCACGCGCCAGGTACCGCGACGTGGCCTCGAGCGCCGCCTTGGAGACGCCCATCCAGTCGTACTTCGGCCACGCCACCTGCGCGTCGAAGTCCATGCCGACCACCGAGCCGCCCCGCTGTTCGAGCAGCGGAAGCAGCGCCATGGTCACGGACTTGAGCGAGTACGCGGAGACCTCGACCGCCGTGGCGACCGACTCCCACTCGGTGTTGAGGAAGTTGCCGCCCAGCGCGTCCTGCGGCGCGAACGCGATGGAGTGCACCAGGCCGTCGAGGCCGACGCCCTCGCCCAGGTGCTCGGCGACCGCGTCGGCGAGCCCGGCCAGGTGCTCGCGGTTCTGCACGTCGAGTTCGATCACCGGCGCCGGCTTCGGCAGGCGCTTGGCGATCCGCTGCACCAGGCTCAGCCGGCCGAAGCCGGTGAGCACGACCTCGGCGCCCTCCTCCTGCGCCAGCCTGGCGGCGTGGAAGGCGAACGACGATTCGGTGAGAACGCCGGTGACGAGTACCCGCTTGCCCGCGAGAAGTCCACTCATTGTCAGTGACCCATGCCCAATCCGCCGTCAACCGGAATGACGGCTCCAGTGATGTACGCGGCGGCGTCCGACGCCAGGAAGCGGACGACTCCGGCCACTTCCGCCGGCTGCGCGTAGCGTGCCAGGGGCACGCCGGCCAGCACCTCGGCACGCCGCTCCTCGCTCACCGCCCGCGCCATGTCGGTGTCGACCCAGCCAGGTGAGACGACGTTGCAGGTGATGCCGCGGGAGCCGAGTTCGCGCGCCAGGGAGCGGGAGAAGCCGATGAGACCGGCCTTGGAGGCGGCGTAGTTGACCTGCCCCGCGGAGCCCGTCATGCCGACCACCGAGGAGATCAGCACGATCCGCCCCGCCTTGGCGCGCAGCATGCCACGCGCGGCGCGCTTCGCCACCCGGAAGGTGCCCGTCAGGTTGGTGTCGAGGACGGCGCTGAAGTCCTCCTCGGACATCCGGAGCAGCAACTGGTCACGGGTGATGCCGGCGTTGGCCACCAGCACCTCGACCTTGCCGTGCTTCTCCTCGATCTCCTTGTAGGCCTGCTCCACCTGCTCGCTCTCGGTGATGTCGCACCTGACCGGCAGGCATCCGAGGTCGACAAGCTCCTGCGGGGGCTCCCCAGAGCGGTACGTGATGGCGACCTTGTCGCCGGCGGCGGCGAAGGCGTGGGCGATGGCCAGGCCAATCCCGCGATTGCCTCCGGTGACCAGTACCGAGCGGCTCAAGGGATCACCTCTCTCTCAGTCGTGTGCTCTGCCTAAACCTAGTGCCCCGCCCTTCGGGTCAGAGGAGCGGGCCGTGACAGGCACGCCGCCGCACCACTGTGGGGTCCCTACAGCCGGTTCCCGGCCGGAACCACCCCCGGCCTGCGGTAACACCCCTGGGCACCGGGGCCGCCGGCAGGCATGATCGGAGACCGGGGGCGACACCCCCGCCACACCGGCACTCGCGGGGGCACCTGAGGCCGGTGAGCCGACGAACAGGAGAGATCGTGCCAAGATCCATCGACGAATCCTTCCTCGCGCTCCCCCTGCGCCAGTTGGCCGACGCGGCCCTGGCCAGGGCGCGGGCGTTGGGGGCAGAGCACGCCGACTTCCGGTTCGAGCGGGTGCGCAGCGCCAACTGGCTGCTGCGGAACGCCAGGCCGGCCGGTTCCGAGGACACCATCGACACCGGGTACGCGGTGCGCGTCGTGCACGGTGGCAGTTGGGGCTTCGCCTCGGGGGTCGACCTGACGATGGACGGCGCGGCCCGGGTCGCGGCCCAGGCGGTGGAGATGGCCAGGCTCTCGGCCAAGATCATCGCGGCGGCCGGCTCGGACGAGCGGGTCGAGCTGGCCCCCGAGCCCTCGCACGGCGAGCGGACCTGGGTCTCGTCCTACGAGATCAACCCCTTCGACATCCCGGACGCGGAGAAGACCGGGCTGCTCGCCGACTGGAGCGAGCGGCTGCTGGCCGGGGACGGCGTGACCCACGTGGACACCCGGCTGTGGGCCGTGCAGGAGAACAAGTTCTACGCGGACACCGCGGGCACCGTCACCACCCAGCAACGGGTGCGGGTGCTGCCGGAGTTGACCGCGACGTCGGTCGACGCGGGTAGCGGCAGGTTCGACACCATGCGGACGCTGGCCCCGCCGGCCGGCCGCGGCTGGGAGTACCTGACCGGCACCGGCTGGGACTGGGACACCGAACTGGCGGAGATCCCGGGCCTGTTGGCGGAGAAGATGGCCGCCCCCTCGGTCGAGGCGGGCGCGTACGACCTGGTCATCGACCCGTCCAACCTGTTCCTCACCATCCACGAGTCGATCGGCCACGCCACCGAGTTGGATCGGGCGCTCGGCTACGAGGCGGCCTACGCCGGCACCTCGTTCGCCACCTTCGACAAGCTGGGCAGCCTGGGGTACGGCTCGTCGATCATGAACGTGACGGGCGACCGCACCGTCGAGCACGGCCTGGCCAGCATCGGCTACGACGACGACGGGGTGCAGACCCAGTCGTGGGACATCGTGAAGGACGGCGTGCTGGTCGGCTACCAGATGGACCGCCGGATCGCGAAGCTGCAGGGCTTCGAGCGCTCCAACGGCTGCGCGTTCGCCGACTCGCCGTCCCATGTGCCGTTGCAGCGGATGGCCAACGTCTCGCTCCAGCCGGCGCCCGACGGGCCCGACACGGCGGGGCTGATCTCGAACGTGGAGCGCGGGATCTACATCGTCGGCGACGGCTCCTGGTCGATCGACATGCAGCGCTACAACTTCCAGTTCACCGGCCAGCGCTTCTACAAGATCGAGAACGGCCGGCTGGCCGGCCAGCTGCGGGACGTCGCCTACCAGGCCACCACCACCGACTTCTGGGGGGCGATGGAGGCGGTGGGCGGCCCCGAGACGTACGTACTCGGCGGCACCTTCATGTGCGGCAAGGCCCAGCCGGGCCAGGCGGCGGCCGTCTCGCACGGCTGCCCCTCCGCTCTCTTCCGGCAGATCAACATCCTCAACACCACCCAGGAGTCCGGCCGATGAGCACCAGCAGACCGCACGAGATCGTCGAGCGCGCCCTGGGGCTCTCGCGGGCCGACGACACGGTGGTGATCGCCGACGAGACGTCGTCCGCCAACCTCCGCTGGGCGGGCAACGCGCTGACCACCAACGGCGTCACCCGCGGCCGGCGGCTGACCGTGATCGCCACGGTCGGCGGCGCGCAGGGCGCGTCGGCCGGGGTGGTGTCCAGGGCGGCCGTCACCGACGAGGAGTTGGAGCCGCTGGTGCGGGCGGCCGAGGAGGCGGCCCGCCAGTCGCCGGCCGCCGAGGACGCCCAGCCGCTGGTCACCGGCGTGCCGGCGTCGTCCGACTTCACCGAGCCGCCGACCGAGACCTCGTCCGAGGTGTTCGCCGCGTTCGCGCCGGCCCTGGGCGAGACGTTCGCGCGCGCCGCCGCCGAGGGGCGTCGGCTGTTCGGCTTCGCGCAGCACGAGGTCGTCTCCAGCTACCTCGGCACGTCGAGCGGCCTCCGGCTGCGGCACGACCAGCCGACCGGGCACGCGGACCTGAACGCCAAGTCGGCTGACGGGTCCCGCTCGTCCTATGTCACGGTGCCCACCCACGACTTCGCCGACGTGGACCCGGCGGCGCTCGACGCCTCGCTGGCCAGGCGGCTGGCGTGGGCGGAGCGCCGGGTGGAGCTGGGGGCCGGCCGCTACGAGACGCTGCTGCCGCCGAGTTCGGTGGCCGACCTGGTGATCTACCAGCACTGGATGTCGGACGCCCGCGACGCCAAGGACGGCCGCACGGTGTTCAGCAAGCCGGGCGGCGGCACCCGGATCGGCGAGCGGCTCGCCCAACTCCCGGTCACCCTCTACAGCGACCCGACCGCCCCGGGGGTGGCGACCGCGCCGTTCGCGGTGGCGCACTCGTCGGGCAGCGACTTCTCGCCGGCCACCTCGGTCTTCGACAACGGGCTGCCGCTGTCCCGCACCGACTGGATCCGCGACGGCGTCCTCGCCCAGCTCCCCACCAGCCGCTTCACCGCCGGCCTCACCGACCTGCCGGTGGCGCCGCTGGTGGACAACCTGCTGCTCGACGCGGGCGGCACCGGCTCGATCGACGACCTCGTCGCCTCGTCCGAGCGGGCGCTGCTGATCACCTCGCTGTGGTACATCCGCACGGTGGACCCGAAGACGCTGCTGCTGACCGGCCTCACCAGGGACGGCGTCTACCTGGTGGAGAACGGCGAGGTCACCGGCGTGGTGACCAACTTCCGCTTCAACGAGTCCCCCGTGGACGTGCTGTCGCGCGCCACCGCGGCCGGCGCGATGGAGGTGTGCCGCTCGCGCGAGTGGGGCGAGTACTTCCCGCGCACGGCGATGCCGGCGCTGCGGATCCCGGAGTTCAACATGAGCTCCGTGAGCCCGGGCGTCTGACCCGCCGCCTGCCCGCCGCGGCCCTCGGGGCCGCGGCGGGCGTCACGGCACGCGGCCGTCCGGCGTCGCGCCGTACACCGTCTCCAACCGCTGCCGCCTGCGCCGCCACACCACGGCGGCGAGCACGGCGGCGACCACCACTACACCACCACCGACGGCACCCACCACCGGCCACACCGAGTCCTCGGCGGCTTCGCCGGCGGCGGGCTCGCCCGGCTCCACCTCCGCCTCCGCGTCGGCGCCGGGCGCCGGCTCGACCTCGGTCTCGGCGGGCTGGGGCTCGGGTGTCACGGGCGGGTCGAGGGACGCCTCGTACTCCTCGAACAACGGATTGACGTCGGGATCCCCCGGATCCCCCTCCCCATCGACGATGACCCGAGCCGGCTGCACCATCCCGTACCCCACGTACTCGTCCCGCTCACCACCACCGCTGGCGGTCCCGATCATGGCCCGCAACACCTGGTTCTTGGTCCAGTCCGGATTGGCCGACCAGATGAGCGCGGCGGACGCGGAGGCGAGGGCGGTGGCGTTGCTCGTGCCGTTGGTCAGGCAGATCTCGGGGCTACCCAACTCACACCTGCTTGCGATGTCCGTGCCAGGGGCCGCGATGGCCACCTGGGGCCCGTAGGTGGAGTACGTGGCCCGCTCCGCATCGGGACCGACAGCAGCCACGCCCACCACCCCATCGTGGTTGGCTGGAAAGGTGGACGTGTTTCCTTCGTCGCCAGCATTGCCGGTGCCGGCGAAGATCAGCACGTCCTGCCGGGCCGCTTCCGCGAACGCGGCGTCGAGTTCCTCACTCAGAAACCCCAGGTCAAGGCCGGTGAGCGAGATGCTGATGATCTGGGCACCCGAATCAATCGCGTAGCTGATCGCCTCGACGTACCGCTCTTCCAACGCGAAGTCGAACCCGCCGCCGTCCTCGGACGCCCCGGGAGTCTGCCGGATGGGAAGAATTGTGGCCTCGGGTGCGAGACCAAGCACGCCCCCGTCAGCACCCGTCCCCGCGATGAGGGATGCCATGGCGGTCCCGTGACCCTCGATGTCGACGTGGGCTCCTTCCTCCCCCCAGGTGAGGTCGACGCCGTCGAGGACCTGGCCTTGCAGCTCCGGAATCGAATCGTCAACGCCCGTGTCAAGGACGGCGACAGTGATCCCCTCGCCCTGGGTGTGCTGCCACATGTCCTCCGACCGCAGCACACCCAGGTGCCAACTGCTATCTGTTTCATCGGCATTGGCACCGGGGGCCGCGAGCCCCTGACAACACAGGGCTGCGGCGAGCGCCCCCGCCCACAGACCCCACCGTCGACGCGTATCCGAGCGGTTAGCGTGCGACACCATGCGTTCAACCGATCCTTTTCTGCGCCTCGCCGGGCTCATCGTCGGCCCTGAGGCCTCGACGCCTCCGTTTCGGCTGCGTGGTGCGGCCGTTGGAGTATCGGCCTGGCTGTTCCGTCGACTTCCGCGAGCCGTTGTTCGCCCCCTCGGGATGCCTAACAACCGGTACCCCACCTGGGCCACGAACGAGCCCCGTGGTCGGGTCGCGGTAAGCAAACGGCTTCTGAGCCCCAATCGCCGTGCTGGCGGGCAGGCCACGCCCAGCACTCGGTGGTGGTTGAGGGATCCCGCCGATGATTCCGCTTGGCGGCTGCAACCTGCCAGACGGCCCGTTCGCCAGGGGAGGGCCACCCTGCACGGGTGCGCGGCCAACCACTGATCCTGGCTCCCTTCCTTCTCCGGCTCCGGGCAGCAGGTAACCAGCGTTTCCGGATCGCCATGGTTCGCTGGGTGCGGTTCCCTGAGGAGAACGAACGGGGATCTGCGAGCCGTTGCCGGGCGGCCGTCCCGTCTGGGGGAGCTGCGGCCGCGGCGCGTTACGCGGGTGAGGGGGAGTCAAGCCGGCCACCCCCGGAAGAAGTACGCGATCAGGCAAGTCCGCACTACCGCCTCGCCCAGGACCCAGCCCTTCCGAGGCAGGTTGGCGTTCGACAGGTGGAACCACTCGCTCGGCAACGGGCGTAGTCGAGTCGAGTGACGTGCCGATCAGCCCCTCCGGAACGCCGCCGGGAGGCACTACCTCCTCTGTCCACCGTCTCCCCTGAGGCACAGTGGCTGCCGGGTCACTCCGGACCCGATATCCCTGTTCATTACCAGGGGCTGCGGCGCCATGGCTGATCCCCGTCCCGGACTCAGCCGGGGTGACGAAATAGCCGCCGCTGTCGTCGGTGATTCGGTCCGGGAGCGTAATCGGCCTGAACCGCGGTTCCTCGGCCTCCGCCATGTCGTCGGCGGCCACCCGGTAGCTGCTGGTCAGGACCTCGATCGCCCGGATGGCCTCCTGCCGTTCCAGTTCCTCCCCCACCGTGGGGAGCGCCGCGCCCACCAGTGGCACCTGCCGCTCCGGGACCGGCGGCATCGCGCCCCGTACCTTGAACAGCGCCTCGCCGGCTCCCTGCAACGCGTTGCCGACTTTGCGCGCGTACGCGGCCAGCGAGGCGGACTCCTCCACCAGATGCCGGCCCCACGCCCGGAAGGCGTCGGCGCCCTCGCCCTGCCACTCGACCTGCGACATCCGCAGGAAGATCTGCTTGTCCGCGCCGTTCAACACGTCGGCCATCGACAGCAGGACGTCCGCCCGGGTCGTCAACTGCTCGGGATTCGCCCCGGCCAGCATCGCCGCCAGTCGCTCGTGCGTGTAGTCCTCGAAGTCCCCCACGCCAACGCCCCCTCCACCGCGCCCGGGCCCAACTCCACTCCCACCAGTCTAGTGAGGTCACAACTACACCCGGCGACCGCATTACCGGCGGATCGCCTGAGTATCCCTACTCAGGCGCGCACTTGGTCGCCCTGCTACCTTCGTCCCGGTTCAGGTCCGGAAGGGGGAGGAACGACCGTTGGAGCCCAGCGAACCAGCCGCCGATCTTCGCGTCGACTCCGCGGTTCTCCGCGAGCTCGCCGGCCGCGCGGAGCAACTCGTCAACCGGCTCGACGCGACCCTGCGCAACCTACGCACCGAAGACGGCGGCGCCCTCCGTCGGCTGGACCCTCTCACCTCCGCCGACGTACTGCGGCGCGTGCAGCAGAGTTGGACGGGACGGCTCACCGCCCTCAAGCAGGACTGCGACGGTCTGTCGAGCGGCCTCAACGGTGCCGCCGACGACTTCGACGCCACGGAGGCCGGCGTCCGCGAGTCGATCGACGGCGCCGGCCGGCTCCCCGACTGGGCCGAGCCTCGGGAAGAGGCCGCCCGGTGATCACCCTCCCCCAGCTGCGGGACATCCAGCTCGCCACGCTCTCGGTTCAGGCCGGCCACTGGGGCCAGGCGAGCCGCTCGGCGCGGGAGTCCTGGGAGCTCGTCGACCGTCAGATGACCGCCGTGCTCCGCGAGTCCGCGGCCGAGGGCGAGGCGGCGGGCCAGGTTCTCGCGCAACTCACCAGGCTGGCCGACAACTTCGAGTACGCACGGATGGAATGCGGGCTGGTCGAGACCGCGCTCAACGGGCTGACGCAGGAACTCGGCGAGGTCCAGCGCCGTCTCCGCGCGGTGCTGGACGAGGCGGCCGAGTACGGCTATCCGGTCGGCGACGACGGCGGCGTCAGCTACCCGGCGGTCGAGCGGGACACCGGGACCGCCTCGGGCGGCACGGCCACCGCGACGACGCTCGCCAATCCGTCCCTGGACGCGTACGCCAACCCCCATCAACCGGAGGCGCAACGCCTGGCCAGCCGCATCGCCGACATTCTGCGGGAGGCCGACGCGGCGGACGCGGAGTACGCCCGCGCGCTGGCCGAGCTCGAGACCACCGACGATCTGACGGTCACCCGCGCCATGTGGTCCGACGCCGCCGCCGACACGGCGGCGGTCACCGGCGCGATGGACGACGTGCTGACCGCGTCCCGGATCCCGGACGGCCTGACCGCGGCCGAGAACCGCGACTGGTGGGCCGGCCTCGAAACACGCGAACGCGACGCCCTGCTCGCGCTCTTCCCGGAACACGTCGGCGCCCTGGACGGCCTCCCGGCCGAGGTACGGGACACGGCGAACCGTGGCCTGCTGGAGATGGAGTACGCCACCGTCAGCGACCAGTTGGCCGAGCACCTGTCCCGGGAACCGCGATCCGACGCCACGGCGTGGGAGTTGGCGTCATGGACCGCCGAGCGGGAACGGCTGGCGGGCGCCGTCCGTGGCATGGAGAGCATCCAGGCCCGCTTCGACATGACCGGCGTCGAAGGTCTCCCGGAGGCCTACCTACTCGGCTTCGACACCGCGGCGGACGGCCGCGCCATCATCGCCAACGGCAATCCGGACACGGCGCGCCACACGGCGGTCTACGTGCCCGGCACCAGCGCCGACCTGGCCGGGGTCGAGGGCGACATCGCGCGGATGACCGACCTCTGGCAGGAGATGGAACTCCGCGCGGGCGGTCAGAGCGTCTCCACGATCACCTGGCTCGGCTACGACGCGCCCGACAACGCGATCCCGTTCAGCGACGGCGACGGGCTCCTCCCGGACGCCTCGTCCCCGTCCTACGCCCACGAGGCCGCCCCGGCGCTGGCGGGCTTCATGGACGGGATCCACGCGTCACATCGCGGGTCGGAAGCCGCCCACACCACCGTGATCGGGCACAGCTACGGCAGCACCGTCATCGGTGCCGCCTCCCAACATGACGCCTTCCGAACCGACGACATCCTCGTCGCGGGCAGCCCCGGCATGCTCGTCGACAGCGCGGAGGAACTCGGCGTCGGGAGGAGTCACGTCTGGTCCCTCGCGGCCAGCACGAGAGAAGACTACGTTCCGTTGTTCGGGGCGCCGTTCCTGGGCGGAGACGCCGTCGACGTGAACCTTGAGAGGAGCAGGCTCGGACTGCCCTACCTCGACATCGACATTCTCCCGCAGGTGCCCTCGATGGAGAGCTTCGGTGCGAACATCATGACCACGGACTCGGACGGTCACGGCGCGTACTGGGACGTCGACCAGAACGGTGAATCCTCCGTCAGTCTGCAGAATCAAGCGCGAGTGGCCTTGGGCCAATACGACCGAGTGGAACTGGAATGACGAAAGGCATCACGACGTGGCGCGCAAAGGTGAAGGTACTGATCGCCGCTCCGCTCTTCCTGTCCGCCGCTACCGTGGCGTGCTCCGACGTGGATGACGCCCAGAGCGGAGAGGGTTCCGCCTCGCTCACGGTGCGGTCGGTGGAGGACGCCCGAGCCGATGCGCGTGGTCTTTCCAGCAGCATTCTCGACCTCTCTGGCGTGCAAGGCAGGGTGTCCGAACCGGGTCCTCGGGTCACCACATGTGAAGAGGATCCGGACAGGGAGCGCCTGTACAGGATCCGACACTCCTGGTCCATCACCGAGACCTCCGCTGAGTCGCTGGCCGCGGGCATGGACCGCCTTCGCAGCCAACTCCCCCAAGAGGGTTGGGAGGTCGTCGAGGAAGGTGAGCTGAACAATGCCGAACGCACGCCTCGTATCCTGTTCGAGAACAACGAGGTGGAGTATGCGGCCAACGTCACGCTCGAAGGCGGGGACAGCGACGCGCCGCTGTTGGTCGTAACCCTCGTCTCCGCCTGTTTCAGCACCCCCGAAGGCGAGAGCCCGCGCGGCGAGTTCTGACGACGCCGCCCTGGTGTCGTTAGCGGACGACGTCGAGGACCTGCTTCTGCAGGCCGTTGCCGTAGACCTCGTGTTCGACCAGCCGCAGCTTCTGCGTGTCCTTGTCCGCCGTGCTGAACAACCGCTTGCCGGCGCCGAGCAGCAGCGGGTAGACGAGCAGGTGGTAACGGTCGATCAGGTCCGCGTCGGAGAGGGCGCGGTTCAGGGTGGCACTGCCGTGGACGATGATCGGGCCGCCTTCGGTCTCCTTGAGGGCGGCGACCTCGTCGAGGGACCGCAGGATGGTGGTCTCGCCCCAGTTGGAGACCAGCCCGTCCTCGGTGAGGGTCGTGGAGACGACGTACTTCGGCATCGTCCGGTAGTCAGCGAACTCCGCCATGTCGGGCCACACCGGGCTGAACGACTCGTAGCTGACGCGGCCCAGCAGGACCGCGGTGGCCTCCTGCTGCTCCCGTCCCTTGATGTCGAACGCCTCGGGGAAGAACTCGATGTCCTTGAAGGTCCAGCCGGAGTTCCGGTAGCCGGGTTCGCCGCCCGGTGCCTCCACGACGCCGTCGAGCGATATGAAGGCCGTGGTGATCAGAGTGCGCATGGGTTTTCTCCTCGCTTGGCATCTCGCATGAGTGATCGGTGGTGGGTGGCTGGGTGGGTGGGTGGGTCAGGCCAGCAGGCCGGTCAGCCACCGCTGCCACGCGGCCTCGGCGGCGGCGCCGTCCGGGTCCTGGCCGGTGGGGCCGAAGAGGTGGTGGAACATCAGCACCACGCCGGGGAAGTGGTGGAAGCTATAGAGCCCGTCGGCGGTGCGGACGGCGACGCGCTCGTCGTCGGACCAGGTCACCTCGCCGTCCAACGCCGGCAGATCGACCGGCTCGGCGTGTGCCCGCACACCCACGGCGACCTGGCCCGGCAGTGAGAGCGCGCGGATGAGGGCCGCCCGGATCTGCGGTGCGGCGCGCTCACCGGAGGGCGCCATGGCGAAGACGGGGACCCCGGTGCGGCCCGGGAAGTGCGCCAGGTACTCGCGGAGCGTGTGGAGGTGGAACGGCCAGCCGCGACGCAGCGCGTCGTACTCGTCCTGCCAGTCGTCGCCGAGCACGCCGCTCTGGACGATGCGGAGCACCGTGCTGCCGCCGTCGCGCCCCTCGACGAGGTACTCGAAGGCCATGAACCGGCCGTCCTCGGCGGTGCCGGTGCGGGTGGCGAGGCGCTTGCCCGGCTCGTAGGCGGTGACCACCGCCTCCTCCCGGTTGCCGCCGATGTCCATGGCGGTGGTTCCGCCCTCGCGTGGCTCCACCTCGTTGCGCCCCATGAACCAGGAGTCGATCCCCGGGCCGGTGGCGATCGCGTCCCAGACCTGCTCGGGGCTCGCCGGCAGGGTGGTCTCCTGCTCGATCTCGAAGGGGTGCGTCATCGCGGGTTCTCCTGTCGTGCTTCGGCTTCGTTCTCTCGCGCCTCGCCGGTTCCGTCCTCGCCCGCCGCGGCACCGGGCGGCGCGGCCCCGGGCGGGACGGCGGCCGGGATCTGGTGGAGGCCGACGACCACCCGGTGGCTGCGGCCGCCGGTGGCGAACTCGTCGTGGTAGCGGCCCACCAGGGTGGCCACGACCTCGGCCAACTCCTCGGCGAAGGCCGTCCGGTCGGCGGCGGAGGCGAACCGCACCTCCGCGTCGATGCCGAAGGAGGCGACCCGGCGCCGGGCGCGGGTGGCGCCGGTCAGCAGCGTGCCGACCTCCTGCACCAGCCGGGCGCCGAGCGCCAGCAGCCAGCGGGCGGAGAGCTGGTCGGGGGACCGGGAGGGGTCCGGGCTGACGGCGGCCAGGGCGCTGGGCGAGATGACGTACGAGGCGGCGGTGGCGCGGTACACCCGCTCGGTGACGTTGCCCTTGCGCCGCTCCTCGGCCAGCTCGACCAGCCCGTGACGCTCCAGCTCCTTGAGGTGGTAGTTGACCTTCTGCCGGGGCAGCCCCAGGCGGCCGGCCAGCATGGCGGCCGAGCCGGGCTCGGCCAGGGCGGCGAGGATCCGGGACCGTATCGGGTCCAGGGACGCCTCGGCCGCGGCGGGTTGTTCGATCACAGCGACGTCTAGCACGCCCTCACTCTCCTACCGACAAAAAAATTTGTCAAGGACAGAAGAGTTGTCGGTGGCGCGGCACGGCTCGGCACAGCGCGGGCGGAACGGCGGTCTCCCCTTCGCGCGAGGTTTGTGTTGGACTGTCCGGAGATAATCCGTACGCGACGATGAGGTGAAGGCGATGCCTCTCGAGGGCGAGTACGAGCCGAGTCCGGCGCAGTGGGTGCGCGAACAGGTCGAGTTGTACGAGAGTTCGGGTGGCACACGGGGCACGACGCTCTGGGACACGGGTCTGCCGGTCGTCATTGTCACGATGCGCGGCGCGAGGAGCGGCAGGATCCGCAAGGTTCCGCTGATGCGGGTGGATCTCCAGGACGGCCCCGAACGCCAGGGAATGATGGCCCGTGAGATCACCGGGGACGAGAAGACCCAGTGGTGGCAGCGCGCGGTCGCCGCGTATCCGCCGTACGTCGAGTACCAGGAGAAGACCCGCCGCGTGATCCCCGTCTTCGTACTCGAACCCGAGCACCTGGCCGGGCCGGGAGAAGCCCCGGTGCCGACGAAGGACTGAGGTTCGGCCCCGCTCGCGGGGCCCGGCCGGGCGCCGCACGGCTGGGGACAGGAGCCCCTGCCTCCGCCGTCGGGGGGGTGAGGCGCCGGAGTCGGAGACTGCTGCCATGGGAGGGAGATTCGGTGATCGGCAAGGTGCAGTGTGTGGTTCTGGACTGCCCGGACGTCCTGGAGCTCGCGCGGTTCTACCAGTCGCTCCTGGGCGGCACGGTCAACCAGCCCGATCCTCGGTGGGCGGTCGACGACGAGTTCTCGACCCTACACAGCGGCTCGGGCCTCGTGTTCGGGTTCCAACGCGTGCGGGACTACCGAGCCCCGCGGTGGCCGGACAGCGCGCATCCGCAGCAGTTCCATCTGGACGTCGAGGTCCCCGACCTCGACCAGGCCCAGATCCAGGTCCTCGACCTCGGCGCCACGCTGCTCCATGTCGACGCCGGCGGCTG
Source organism: Streptomyces mayteni (assembly GCF_054783955.1). NCBI lineage: Bacteria > Bacillati > Actinomycetota > Actinomycetes > Kitasatosporales > Streptomycetaceae > Streptomyces > Streptomyces mayteni. The sequence goes on from NZ_BAAGPR010000117.1 coordinate 13,603, forward strand.
GAGGATCTTCGCGGACCCGGCAGGCCATCCGTTCTGCCTGCTCGGGGGCTGACCGTTCCGCCTGGCCGGCTGGAGGCAGGCAGGCCTACGAGCCTGTCGCGCCCCGTCCGGTTCCGAGGGGGACGGACGGGGGTGGGAGGGGGGCGATCTCGCGGTCGAAGAAGTCGACGAACTCGTCGGCACGGGCGAAGAGCGTGTCGAAGCCGGCGGACGTCTCCTCGATCAGCGCGTGATCGGTGTAGCGGTTGGCCCCGTCCGCGTTGCCGTCGCTGTCGTAGATCACCTCGTACAGGGCGACGTCTCCGAGGATCACCACCTCGGGTACCGGGCGTTCCCGCTCGATGTCCGCGACACCTCGGGCATCGACGACCCTGATGTCGTCCCCCAGCTCGACGCGCAGGCGGAGCACGTGCAATTCCCACTGCACGTAAGGGGTGACCGGGAATTCGACAACGCGGAGACGGCGTTGCCTGACCCCGCGACGCGCGATCTCCCCGATTTGTTGGGTGTAGACGTCGCGCTTCTCCTCGATGAGCGAGAGCGCCGTATCCCACTCTCCCCGGTGGAACGCCTCCCAACTGGCGAATCCCCGTTCGGCGAAGTGTTGGCCTCGCTCGAGCTTCCTCAACTGCCCGATCCCGCTGTTCTGGACCCGGTAGAAGTCCTCGTGGTACTTCGGGCGAGCGAGCCTGGTGACGGGGCCACTCGGAAAAGAATCAAACATGGGGAATATCCGGCTTCGCCGCGATCAACATGCTCCGGGGAATCACCACGAGCCGCTCGTCGTCTCCGATGGACACACCGGCGGGGAGCCGTGCCCCCAGGGAGTCGGTGAGGTCCCGCCCGATCACGGCGACGTCCCCGTTGGAGAGCTCCCAGATATCCGGGCAGTCAGGGGTATCGGTCGTGTGCCCTAATTCTTGTGGCGACTTTCCGAGCCGTTTCTTGAAACTCACGGTCGCATCGGCTTCCCATGGCCTGGGCCTGTTCAAGATCCCCGCCTCCCTTGATTCACGCCGCATCGTCGCGACCTTAGCACTCACCCCACCGAGCGTCGACGGCTCGCTCCGGCGCGAAGGAGCAGATCAGGGCGCGCCGCACGTCACCCATGGCCGATTTTGAGACGTTGCGGCTGGAACAGCTTGCCACTTCACGATCATCCATGCGTGAATGCCACTTCGCGGGCTGCGGCAAGGCGCCGAGCGCAGCATCATATGACTTATCTGATCTATTGTTGACAAGCTGGGCAATGCGATTCAGGGGGAACAGTGGATCCGGCTATCACTCTGTTCGCATCTCACGCTGGAAGAGCAGCCGTATTCACCGGTCGGAGATGAAGGGCCCCGTGGACGGGCACGCCGAGGACGAGGGCCGCGTTTACCAGTCGCAGGGTGACCAGCACATCAGCGAGCACCACCATCACTACGCAGGTGGGCCGGAAGCCACGGCTGGGCCCGACTCCGTGCGTCGGCCTCTGGTCAGCAGGGCCCCCGTCGTCCTGCGGGATCGGGCCGAGGTGTTGAGCCGGCTCCGCGACAGCGTCGCGCCGGGTCGTGGGGGCGAGGTACACGTCCTCCACGGCATGGGTGGCTGCGGCAAGACCGCCGTGGCCTGGGCGTTCTTCCAGCACGCCACGGAGGAAGCCGGCCGCGTGGGCCTGTGGGTCAATGCCGCGAACCGCGCCAGTCTGCGCGCCGGAATGCTCGCCGTGGCCGCCGACAGAGGGGCGGGGGACGGCGAACTGCTCGCCGCCCGCAACGGGTTCCGGCCCGCCGCCGATCTGGTGTGGCACCACCTGGACCGGTCAACCGAGCCCTGGCTCCTGGTGCTGGACAACGCCGACGACCCCACGATCCTCAGGGACGGCCACTGGCTCCGCACCAGCCCACGCGGCTGCGTCGTGGTCACCACCCGGCGGTCGGCCACGCGGTGGTGGCCGGGGGCCGAGCTTCAGCACATCGGCGTGCTCCCCCGCGACGACGCCGCCCGCGTGCTGTGCGACCTCGCTCCGGACAGTGGAACGGTGGAACAGGCCGCCGAGATCGCGGACCGGCTCGGTCGGCTTCCGCTGGCGCTCACTCTCGCCGGCGGCTTCCTGGCGCACCAGATCATCGATCCGTGGTCGATGGACACGTACGGTCGCCGCCTGGACGAGGACCGCCCCGTCGAGCTGATAGACCGTGGGGCCGACGCCCTGGCCGAGGAGGATCCCCGACAGCTGGTGGGCCAGACCTGGCAGTTCACCCTCAACTCGTTCGAGGCCCGTGGACTGCCCGAGGCGACGGCCCTGTTGCGGCTGTTGGCCCGCCTGGCCCCCGAGCCGCTGCCCCTGACCGTCCTCAACAGCCCGGAGATCGACGGCGTGCTGCCCCGCGCCCGCGCCGAGACGGCGCTACGCGCGCTGCTCGACCACTCGCTGACGGAGCTGGTCGACGCCGGCGTCCGGTGCGTGCACAGCCACGCGGTCCTGCTGGACAGCGTCATCGCGACCACACCGCCCGAGCGCCTCCCCGCGCTCGACGCGACGGCCGCCGCGCTGCTGAACGCCGCCGTCCCCGCCCTGCCGGACGCCGGCCCGCTCGACCCGCGCCTTCGACTGCTCGCCCCGCACGTGCTGGCGCCGCTGCGGCACGCCCGAGGTCAGGGCGCGGCGGGCGGCCTGCTGGCCCTGGCGACGCGGCTCGCGACGGCCCTGCACCGCACCGGCGACTACCTGTCTTCCTGGGAGACGGCACACGCGGCAGCCGACCTCGCCGAGCCGACGCTCGGCGCGCACCACCGCCTGATCCTGGCCGCCCGCTCGCGCGAGGGACGGTCCCGCTTCCGGCTGGGCGGATACCCGGAGGCGGAAGCGCTCCTCGGCCGCGTTCGCGCCGACCAGGAACGGCTTTTCGGACCGGCCGATCCCGACACGCTGGACAGCTGCCAGGCGCTCCAACTGGTGCTCGGCAATCTCGGCCGCCGTGAGGAGGCCCTGACGCTGCTGCGGCGCACGGTGGCGGGCCGGGAAGCGACGCTCGGGCCCACTCATCCCCTGACCCTGCGCTCCCGCGCGAGCCTGCTGGTGCTGCTGACAGGACCCGAACTCGCCGCACCGGCCAACCGTGAGCTGCTGTCTCTGCCGCAGGACTGCGCGCGGCACCTCGGCCCCGATCACATCGTCACCCTCGGCGCCCGACACAACCACGCCTGGGCGCTGTATCTGCTGGGTCGCTACGACGCCGCCGAAGCCGAGATCCGCCAGGTCGCCGACGCGTACGAGCGCCGCTTCGGCCCCGACTACCCCCTCGTGCTGGCGGCTCGGCAACTGCTGGCACGCATCCGGGCCGCGCTCGGGCACGTCGACGCGGGCATCGAGTTGATGTCCGACGTCACGGGCCGACGGGAACGTGCCCTGGGCCGCGAGCATCCGTTCACGGCCGCGAGCCGGGACTTTCTGGCCGAGTTGAGGGCCGGCGGGTGGCGCCCGCCTGAGCCGCCCGGCTGAGCTCGTACTCGCACCAGACCGTCTTGCCTGGCGGCCGTTCGGCCACGCCCCAGCGCGCGGCCAACGCCTCGACGAGCAGCAGGCCGCGGCCGGAGCCCGTCTCGGCATCGGGCCGAAGGACAGTCGGGCGGGCCTCTCCCCTGGCGTCCGACACCTCGATCCGCACCAGGCCGGCGGTGAGGACGATCCGCAGCCGGAAGTCACGACCGCGGACCTGGCCGTGCCGGACGGCGTTGCTCGCCAGCTCGGCGACGAGGACGGCGAGCGTGTCGGAGTCGCTGGTGCCGTACGGGATCCCCCAGGCGTTCAGGCGCTCGACGGTCAGCAGCCTGGCGAGCCGGGCGCCGCGTGGGGTGGAGGAGAAGAGTATGGCGAACTCGGCAGGGAGGAGGAGGTGTTCGGAGTTGTCCGGGTTCCGCCGCGTTGCGTGCATGACTGACAGCTTCGCGACGTTCGAATTGCGTTTTCCACGTTTCCGCGCGTACACGGTGTCGCCGTACGCGCACGGATGGTGAGACGTACTCGGTGGGTGGGTAGGACGCCGCGCCAGTGAGATCACGAAAGGCGGTGCTGGCATGACGGCTGAGGACGAGACGCGGGGCCTGGAGTCGGAGCAGGAAGAGGAGGGGCAGTTGGACACGGGCGATCCAGGACCGAACGTCTTCAAGCTGGTGGGCGCGCTGCTGAAGTCTCTGCGCCTGAACGCGGAGATGGACCGGGAGACGTTCGGCGCGCGGATGGGCTACAGCGCCCACACGATCGCCTCCGTCGAACAGGGCCGACGACGTCCGCCAGGGCCGGACTTCCTGGACCGCTCGGACGATGTGCTGAACGCGGGCGGCCTGTTGAAGGGCGCGAAGAAGGAGATCGCGAAGGCCCGGCTGCCTGCGTTCTTCCGCGGCGTCGCCAAGCTGGAGGAGACCGCGGTGGAGTACCACTCGTATCAGACCCATGTGATGCCGGGCCTGCTCCAGACCGAGGACTACGCCCGGGCGCTGTACCGGATGCGGCGGCCGGTGTTGGACGATGAGACGGTCGAGGAACGCGTCGCGGCCCGAAAGACCCGGCAGGACATCCTGATCCGCAAGCCGGCTCCGACCATGAGCTTCGTGGTCGAGGAGGTGGTGCTGCACCGGCCCTTCGGCGGACCGGCGGTTCTGAAGGGGCAGCGGGAACGCCTGCTGCGCGTTGGGCAGCTACGCAACGTGGAGATCCAGATCATGCCGACCGACCGCGAGGATCACGCGGGCGATGCCGGCTCCCTGATCTTGCTGCGGCCGGAGGACGAACCGATGGCCGTATACGTCGAAGCCCATGACGTGAGCGCGCTTCGAACCGACCCAAACACCGTGCGCACCCTCAGCCAGCGGTATGAGACCATCCGGGCGCAGGCTCTCACTCCCCGGGAGTCAAGGCGCTACATCGAGAAGCTGCTGGGAGAACGATGATCAACACACCGTCCCGTCAGAGTGCTTCCGAACTCACCTGGGTCAAGAGCAGCTACAGCACCAGCGAAGGCGGCGACTGCGTCGAGGTCGCCGCTGCCCCCTCCGCCGTGCAGGTCCGGGATTCCAAGGTCACGGCCGGCCCTCGGCTCGCGCTCGGGCGGGGCGCCTGGGCGTCCTTTATCGACCGGCTCCGGGACTGACACGGATCGTAGGATGGCCCCCGACCAGCCATCCACGATCGACGACCGTCAGGACCGAAACGTGACACGCCTCGGCGATTCCGTGCAGCGCGCGTCCGCGCTGTTCGCGCAGGATCTCTCCTCCGACTCCACCGTGCGGCAGCTGCTGGAGGAGACGCGGTCTCGGCGGTATCTGGACCTCTCCGACCTGTCGCCCGAGGAGCAGGCGGCGCTGATCGCGTCGCGTGCGGTGGACGTGCTGCCCGGGGCCGAGGGGCTGGCGGAGCGGATCGGCAAGGCCCGGGAGGCCGGGCGTGGGCTGCGGGTGAAGTTCGGCATCGACCCCACCGCGACGGACGTGCACCTGGGGCACACCGTGCCGATGATCGTGCTCAGCCGCTTCCAGCGGATGGGGCACGAGGCGACGTTGCTCATCGGCGACATCACCGCCAAGATCGGCGACCCGACGGGCCGGTCGGACGAGCGGCCGCCGCTGACGGACGAGGACATCGCGCGGAACCTGGCCGGCTACCAGGACCAGGTGCGGCCGTTCTTCGACTTCGAGCGGGTGCGGGTCCGGCACAACAGCGAGTGGCTGGCCGGGATCACGCTGCCGAAGCTGATCGGGGTGCTGTCGCACGTCTCGGCGTCCGCGCTGCTCCAGCGCGAGGACTTCCGGAACCGTCTGGAGGGCGGGCACGGCCTGTCGATGTCGGAGCTGATCTACCCGGTGGCGATGGCGATCGACTCGGCCGAGATGGACGCGGAGATCGAGCTCGGTGGCCTCGACCAGTTGCTGAACATGCAGATGGGGCGGCGGGTGATGGAGATCTACGGGCTCACGCCGCAGATGGTCGTCACCATGCCGCTGATCGAGGGCACGGACGGCTCGGGCGCGAAGATGTCCAAGTCCAAGGGGAACGCCATCCCGCTGACCGCCACCCCGGACGACGTGTTCGGGAAGGTGATGTCGATCCCCGACCGGCTGATGGAGCCCTACCTGCGGGCCTGGACCGAGTGGACGGACGACGAGCTCGCTCTGGCGAAGGGGCGGCTGGCGGACGGCACGCTGCACCCGATGGACCTGAAGCGGGTGCTGGCCGGCGAGGTGGTGGCGGTGCTCGACGGCGTCGAGGCGGCCATGGCGGCGCGGGCCGGGTTCGCGGCGCAGTTCTCGAAGAAGAGCTTCACCGAGGTGGCCGCGCTGCCCGAGCTGGTGCTCGCCGAGCACGGCGCGGACGCGGTGACGGCGGTGCTCACCCAGGTGCTGGAGTTCACGCCGAGCGCGTCGGCGGCCAGGCGGCTGGCCAAGCAGAACGGGCTGCGCCTGGTGTTGGAGTTCGCCGGGGGGCGGCAGGACGCCGGGGTGCTGGCCGAGTCGGACGCGCTGCGGCCGTTGGCCGAGGTGGTGCGCGAGCGGCTCGATGGCCTGGAGGAGAAGCCCGAGGGCGTCTACCTCAAGGCCGGCCGCAAGCTTGCCCGGGTCTTGGGGTAACCGCCGAGGAGGCGGGGCGTAGCGTAGGACCCGGTGGTGATCAGCATGCGGCTGCGAAGTGGAAAATCGGATCCGGCGGTGTTCCGGATCACAGGAGCCCGGCAGGGGCTGCACGACGACGTGCAGGGGAGACAGCGGCGTTACGTGATCTCCATGCTGGTGCGCACGGTGGCCGTGGTGCTGACCGTGGCGCTGTGGAACGTCAGCCGGCCGGTCGCGGTGGTGGCCCTGGTGCTGGGGGCGGTGTTGCCGTATGTGGCGGTGGTGATCGCCAACGCCGGCCGGGAGAACGTGCCTTCGCTGCCCTCCACGTTCATCACCAGGGATGCTCCCCCCACGCTGCCGCCGAGCGCGGGGGAAGCACACAATCGGAACTGAACCTTCCGTTCGGAGTGACCGAAGAAATCCTCACATCATTGGGCCGTTCGGCTGCGGTGATCGGGGCATTGCATGTCATACTTCAAAGGCGCTCCGCATCCCCCGTCGGAGCGACGGACCGACGCCGGGCGGCTCCCCCCGTGGCTGCCCGGCGTCGCCTTTTCCCGCATGCCGCGCCAGAAGTTCCCGTGAGATTTGTGGGGGAGATGAATGGATCCCGTGATGCCCGACCCGGCGCCGGAGACCGTCGTCTGCTCGGCCAAGGGCTGCCGTGCGGCCGCCTTGTGGGTGTTGGCCTGGAACAATCCCAAGCTGCACACGCCCGAGCGGCGCAAGACCTGGGTGGCCTGTGACGACCACCGCGAGCACCTGTCCACGTTCCTCTCGGTGCGGGGATTCCTCAGGGACGTGGTGCCGCTCGCCGAATGGGAGGCGCGGCGGGCCTCAGCCGCCGATCGCTGACATCGGCCGGTTCGGCTGGACGAAGGCGGCGGGGTCGTCGAGGCCCGAGCCCCGCTTCTTGCCCCACATGGCCACCCGCCACCGCTCGGCGAGCTCGGCGTCGTCGGCGCCGGAGCGGAGCGCGCCGCGCAGATCCGACTCCTCCCTCGCGAACAGGCAGTTGCGCACCTGGCCGTCGGCCGTCAACCGGGTGCGGTCGCAGGTGCGGCAGAACGGGCGGGTGACCGAGGCGATGACGCCGACCCGGTGCGGGCCGCCGTCCACCAGCCACCGCTCGGCGGGCGCCGAGCCGCGCTCCGCGCTCTTCTCGGGGGTGAGCGTGAAGCGGTCGCCCAACGACTCCAGGATCTCGCTCGCGGTGATCATCCGCTCGCGCTGCCAGCCGTGTTGGGCGTCGAGCGGCATCTGCTCGATGAACCGCATCTCGTAGCCCCGCTCCATCGCCCAGGACAGCAGCTCGGGAGCCTCCTTCTCGTTGAGCCCGGGCATCAGCACCGCGTTGATCTTGATGGGGGCGAGCCCGGCCGCGCGGGCGGCCGCGAGGCCCCGCAGCACGTCGTCGTGGCGGCGGCGCCGGGTGAGGCGGTGGAAAGCCTCGGGATCCAGGGTGTCGAGCGAGACGTTGACCCGGTCGAGGCCGGCGGCCCGCAGCGCCTCGGCCGTGCGCTCCAGGCCTATGCCGTTGGTGGTCAGGGACAGGGATGGGCGCGGCCGCAGCGCGGCGCACCGCTGGACGATGGAGACGAGCCCGGGCCGCAGCAGCGGCTCGCCCCCGGTGAATCGAACCTCCTTCACGCCCAGCTCGGTCACGGCCACCGTGACCAGCCGGACGATCTCGTCGTCGGTCAGCAACTCCGGTTTGGTGAGCCAGGAAAGGCCCTCCTCCGGCATGCAGTAGGTGCAGCGCAGGTTGCATCGGTCGGTGAGGGATACCCGTAGGTCGGTGGCGATCCGGCCATAGGTGTCAAGCAGCATGCGCGAGCCTCCGCCGTGTTGAAGCACTGGGAGCAGATGTCTCGCAGCGTACGACACCCCTCTGACAGGAGCGCCGGCGCCGAGGAGGCGGCCGAGAAGGGGCCGTGGCGGGGCGGTGAGGGGGCCGCGGGAGGGCCGTGGGAGGGGGGAGCCTCGGGAGGGCATGGCCGGGGCGAGGCGACGGCTAGGCGGCGGCGAGGCGACGGCCCCTCAACTCCCCTCCGTGCCACGGACGCTGTCGGTGCCGGCCCGTATCCTCAGTGACCATGCTCGAAGACCACCACGCACCTGCGGCCCGCGTTCCCCTCCAGCCGTCCGCCGACCGGCCGTGGCCCACGGGCTACCCGGCCGGATACGCCGTGGTGGACGTGGAGACCACGGGGCTCGCCAGGGACGACCGCATAGTGTCCGCCGCCGTCTACCGGCTCACCGCCCAGGGTGACGTCGAGGACCACTGGTACACGCCCGTCAACCCGCTGCGCGATCCCGGCCCCACCTGGATCCACGGGTTGACGACCGAGATGCTGGAGAGCGCCCCGCTCTTCCCCGACATCGCGGGGGAGTTCGCGGAGCGGCTCGCGGGGCGCGTGCTGGTGGCGCACAACGCCGTCTTCGACTGGACGATGATCGCCCGCGAGTACGCGAGGGCCGGCCGGGCCGCGCCCGTCGAGCAACGGCTGTGCACCATCGCGCTGTCCAAGGCGCTCGCGCTGCCGCTGGCCAACCACAAGTTGGAGACGCTCGTGGCGTACTTCGGCGTCGAGCAGCGGCGCGCGCACCACGCGCTCGACGACGCCCGGGTGTTGGCCGAGGCGTTCCGTCCGAGCCTGCACCGCGCCGCCCGGCAGGAGCTGCGGCTGCCGCTGCTGACCTGCCTGCCGATCACCGAGTGGTCGGACTCCGGGGGCTCGCCGCCCGGCCGCGACCCGCTGCGGTCGTCCGCCGCCTCCGCCGGCTGGCGTGGCGGCTGGCGGCAGGTCAAGCGGCGGCCGGCCTGCCCCTACCCCAATCCGGGCCGGTACGAGGTGGGCGGGCGGCTGGTCCAGGGGATGCGGGTGGCGTTCTCCGGGGACACCTCGACGGACCGCGAGCTGCTCGAGGACCAGGCGTTCGAGGCCGGGCTGCACATCGCGTCGAGCGTCTCGAAGTACACCAGCCTGCTGGTGACCAACGACCCGGATTCGGCGACCAGCAAGGTGGTACGGGCCCGGGCGGTGGGCACTCCGATCCTGGACGAGGCGGCCTTCACCCAGCTGCTCAGGGACGTGGCCCCGGCGCCTGAGGGGTGACCCCCGTCGGGTACGGTCGTGACTTGTGTACCGCTTTCTGCTGTCCCGGCAGTGGGTGATCCTCACCCTGGTCGCCCTGCTCATGATCCCGACGATGATCTGGCTCGGGTTCTGGCAGCTGCACAGACACGAGCAGCGGGTGGCGCGCAACGACCTGATCGCCGGCAGCCTGGAGGCGCCGCCGGTCCCGATGACCGAGCTGTCCTCGGTGGGCGGCGCGCCCGACTCTGACGACCGGTACCGGGCGGTCACCGTCACCGGCGTCTACGACGCGGACCACCAGGTCGTGGTCCGCAACCGCACCAACGGGGACGGCGCCGTCGGCTACCACGTCCTCACCCCGATCGTCGCGGCGGACGGCACGGCGGCGGTGGTGAACCGCGGCTGGATCGAGTCGGGCCCCGACCTCACCCAGGCCCCGGAGATCCCGGCCCCGCCGAGCGGCGAGGTCACGGTCACCGGCCGGCTGATGGCGGACGAGACGACGGACACCACCGGCATCAGGGAGCGCTCGGGGCTGCCGGACGGCATGGTCATGATGATCAGCAGCCAGGAGCGGGCGGCCGAGACGGGCGAGCCGACGCTGGGCGGCTTTCTTGAGCTGACGGAGACCTCCCCCGGGCCGGCCGGTCAGGACGCCCAGGAAGGCCAGGCGCAGCCTGAGCCGCTGCCCGAGCCGGACCACACCGGGATCGGGGCGCATCTCGCGTACGCCTTCCAGTGGTGGATCTTCGCGGGCGGCGTGCCGGTGGGGTGGTTCCTGCTGCTGCGTCGCGAGGTCCAGGACCGGCGCAAGGCGGCGGCGCGCGAGGCGCGGGCGGCCGAGTCGGCCGCCTCGGCGGAGGAGGCGGACGAGTCCGCCGCGCAGCGGCCGGACCACGCGCCGGCCTGAGGCCGGGGCCCCCACCCACCCGCCCTTTGTTCCGCGCTTCGCGCGGGTGGGCCTCGGGGCCGAAGGCGGCTGCGCCGCCGGGCAGATGCCCCGCGCTCCGCACGGGATTAT
>NZ_BAAGPR010000118.1:0-24023 GCF_054783955.1 Streptomyces mayteni
GTCGGCACCCCCGAGCCGGCGATCGCCGAGCAGTTCGCGCGGCTCGTCGCCGACGCCGCCGACCACCACCCGCGGCCGAGCGCCGCCCTCGCCGCGCGGGCCGCTGCGGAGCAGCCATCGCTCGCCGCCGACCACCACCCGCGGCCGAGCGTGGACCTCGCGGCGGAGCCGCCACGGCTCGCCGCCGGCCGGGTCACCGTCCTCAGCGTCGCGCCCACCGGCACCGCCGAACGACGCGCCGACCCCAGGGCCGTGGTCCGCGGTCTCGCCGCCCTCGCCGCCGCCACCCTGGCCCGCCACCCGGCGCCCGCCGACCTTGTGCTCACCGGCGGCGAGACCGCGCGTCGGGTCCTGGAGGCACTGGCCATCGCGGAACTCGAACCCCGGGGACAGATCCACCACGGAGCAGTGTTGTCGAGTGCCCGGGACGGGCGATCCATCGTCACCCGCCCGGGCAGCTTCGGCGGACACGAATCACTGCGCCAGATCGTGCGCGCGCTTCGCCCCGCCCGGACCACAGCGGAAGGTCCGTCCTTGGCCTCCTCTTCTCCTGTGACGGAGACGATTCCGCCCCTCGCGGAGCGGGCTTTCTGCTTCACCGCAGACTGCTCCCGGGACGAACCCAAGCCGGAGTCTTACATCCGCTCCACAGACTTCACATCCCGCCAGCCCGGCGGTAGGCCCCCGAGGCTTACACACCGCCCCGGCGACTCGTTCACTCTATCAGAGCATTCCGTGTCCAATCCGCCACGCTCCGCTTCGCGGCCGAAGCCGGGGGGCCCCACACAAGGAGTTTCGATGAGCTCGTCAACCACCCCCGTCGCCACCGCCGGCAACACCGGCGGCAACACCGGCGGCAACACCGGCGGCGACACCGAGCCGCTGCCGCTCATCGCCGTCACCATGGGCGACGGAGCCGGCATCGGGCCCGAGGTCATCGTCCCCGCGGTGCTGCACCCCGACACCCTCGCCCGCTGCCGCCCCGTCGTCATCGGCGACGCGAAGCGACTCCGGCAGGCCGCCGCGCTGCTCGGCCGCGAGGACGAGGTCGACCTGGTGCCCGTCACCTCGCCCGACGAGGCCGTGTTCACGCCCGGCCGGATCAACGTGATCGACCTCGACCTGCTCCCCGCCGACCTGCCCTTCGGCAAGCTCTCCCCGCTCGCCGGCGACGCCGCCTACCAGTACATCAGGACGGCCGCCGAACTCGCCCAGGCCGGCGCCGTCCAGGGCATCTGCACCGCCCCCCTCAACAAGGAGGCGCTGCACGCCGCTGGCCACGTCTACCCGGGCCACACCGAACTGCTCGCCAAGCTGACCGGCGTCCCCGAGGTGTCGATGATGCTGTCGACCCCGACCGTCAAGGTCATCCACGTCACCACCCACATCGGCCTGATCGACGCCGTCGCCCGCATCGAGCCCGGCCTGGTCGCCAGGACCGTGCGCCGCGGCCACGAGGCCATGGTGCGCGCCGGCGTCCCCGCGCCGGTGATCGGCGTCTGCGGCATCAACCCGCACGCCGGCGAGAACGGCCTCTTCGGCTACGGCGAGGAGGAGGAGAAGATCGTGCCGGCCCTGGAGGAGGTGCGCGCCGAGGGCATCGACGCGCGCGGCCCGCTCCCCGCCGACACCGCCTTCTTCCTGGCCGGCCGCGGCGACTACGACCTCATCGTGGCCATGTACCACGACCAGGGCCACGGCCCGGTCAAGGTGCTCGGCCTGGAGGCCGGCGTCAACCTGACCGTGGGGCTCCCCGTCATCCGCACCTCGGTCGACCACGGCACCGCCTTCGACATCGCCGGCACCGGCACCGCCGACGCCGGCTCCATGGTCGAGGCGTTGCGCCAGGCCGCCGAGATGGCCACCAGGCCCACCGGCTGACGGAGACGACGATGCCACCCCCCGGATCCCGCGTCCGCCGCGACGAGATCGTGCGCCTCGCCACCACCACGGGCCTGGCCAGCGTCACCGACCTCTCCCGCGACTTCGGAGTCTCGCCCTCCACCATCCGCCGCGACCTCGCCAGGCTCACCGCCGAGGGGCGGATGGCCCGCACCTACGGCGGCGCGATGGCCCTGGTCGCGCACCCCGAGGCGTCGCTGCGGCAGCGCACCGGCGAGGCGTTCGAGGCCAAGCGGGCCATCGCCCGCTGGGCCGCCGAGCAGATAGCCAGCGGCGAGACGATCCTGCTCGACGGCGGCACCACGGTCCGGGCGCTCGCCCACGAACTGCGCGACGCCACGACGCTGACCGTCGCCACCACCGGGCTGCCGGCCCTCGAGGAGCTGGCCGACGCGGACGGCGTCCGGGTCGAGTGCCTGGGCGGCACCCTCAGGCCGGTGAGCCAGAGCTTCGTCGGCCCCTTCACCGAGGCCGCCCTCGAACACCTCACGTTCGACCGGCTCTTCCTCGGCACCGACGGCGTCGCCGCCGGCTTCGGCATCTGCGAGGCCGACCTGCGGCAGACCCGGCTCAAGGAGCTGATGGCCAGACGCGCCAGGCGGGTGTACGTCCTCGCCCACGCCGCCAAGGTCGGCCGCCGGCCGTTCCACGCCTGGGCCAGGCTGCCGGGCGACTGGACCCTGGTCACGGACGTCACCGCAGACCCGGCGGCGGTCGCCGCGCTGCGCGCCGAGGGCGTCGACGTGGTGACCGTCGGCCTCCCGGCCTGACCGGCTCGGGACCGGGGTTGGACTCTCCCCCCGTGGGAGAGTCCACCATGACGGGGTGCACGACGAACTCCTCACCATCGGGCGCTTCGCCCGCCTGTGCCGGCTCAGCGTCAAGCAGCTGCGGCACTACGACGAGACCGGGCTGCTCGCGCCCGTCCACGTGGACGCCGCCACCGGCTACCGCTACTACGCGCCGGAACAGGCCCGCGACGCCCTGACCATCGCCCTGCTCCGTGAGATGGACCTCCCGCTGGCCGTGATCGCCAGGGCGCTGGCCGCCGAGCCCGCCCGCCGCGCTGAGATCCTGCGCGCCGAACGCGACCGGCTCGCCGAGCGGATCAGCCGGGACCAGGCACGGCTCGGGATGCTGGAGCGGCTGGCGGAGGGCGGCCTGCCCGGCTACGAGGTAACGGTGGGCAGCGAGCCGGAACGGCGACTGGCCGTCGTCCGGGCGGTCTGCGGCCCGGCGGAAGTCGGGGAGCACGTCGGCGCGTGCGTGAGCCGGCTGTTGCCCGCGCTCAGCGAGGCGGAAATCGCGTGGCAGCCGCCCCTGTGGGGGCTCTACCCGCTCGATCTGGACGAGCGGATGGAGATCGCCGTCGGAGCGGAGACGACGCACGGGGAAGCAACCCCCGGGCTGGAGTTCGAAACGCTGCCCGGCGGGCCCGTCGCCGAGACCACGCATATCGGGCCCTACACCCAACTGCCCCTGGCCTACAACGCGGTCCTCGCCACCCTCCACGAGCGCGGGCTGCGCCCACAGGGCCCCTTCCGTGAGGCCTATCTCGTCGGGCCGGCCGAGGCACCCCAGGAAGAACTGATGACCCGGCTGGTCATCCCCATCGAGGAGAGCGCCGCATGAGCACGAAGATCGACATCGACGCGCGCGGCATGGAGCACTGCGAGACGACGGCACTCGGGGTGCTGTTGCGACACGAGGGACTCGACCTGTCCGAGCCCATGCTCTTCGGCCTCGGCTCCGGTCTCGGCTTCATCTACTGGGACAGTAAGAACCTGGGCTTCCCCATCCTCGGCGGCCGGGTCAAGCCCTTCGCCCTCACAAGCAACCTGGCGACCAGACTCGGACTCGAACTCCAGGTCAGGGAGACCACCTCACCCCGCAGGGCATGGCAGAACGTGGCGGCCGCCGTCGACGCGGGCCGGCCCGTCGGACTTCAACTCGACAGCTACCACCTGGAGTACTTCCCCTCGAAGGCGCATTTCGGCGCCCATGTCGTCGCCATGTACGGCTACGACGACCACGACGCCCACCTGGTGGACACCGACCAACTGGGCGGAGCGGTGACCACCAGCCTCACCAGCCTTGCCCAGGCCAGGGCCGAGCGCGGCCCGATGACCGCCAGGCACCGGTCCTTCACCCTCGCCGTCCCGAAGCACGCGCCCGCCCCGCACGACCGGCTCGTCCCCGCCATCACCGCGTGCGCCGACGCCTTCCTCGCCCCGCCCATCGCCAACCTCGGCCACCGGGGCGTCGAGAAGGCCGCCAAGCTGGTCCCCAGCTGGCTCCAGCGCACCGACGACCCACGGCGGGACCTGTCGTGGGCCGCCCTCCTGATGGAGAAGGCCGGCACCGGCGGCGCCCTGTTCCGCAACCTCTACCGGGACTTCCTCGCCGAGTGCGCCCAACTGATCGACAGCGAGCACCTGCGCACCGGCCACCGGCTGTACGCCGAGGCCGCCACCGGGTGGACGGAGGTCGCCGAACTGGTCGCGGCGGCCGGCGAGTCGAGGGACGCGGCGTGCCTGGCGCGGGCCGGCGCCGTCCTCGGCGACCTCGCCCGTATCGAGCGGGACGCCATGCGGGCGCTCAGCCGCCTGGGCGGTGGGGCACCGGGCTGAGGAACGCGGCCCCGCTCAGCCCTGCGGGCCGCTCCAGTGCGACGGGCGACGCAGCCCCTCGGGGAGCCGGGTGGCCGCGTCGCCCCTGGCCGCGTTCACCTGCGCCTGGGTGAGGAACAGCGCCTCCCGCAGGTCCGCGCCGGCCAGCTCCGCGTTCCGCAGGTCGGCGCCCAGCAGATCGGCCGACCGCAGGTCGGCGCCGCTCAGTTCGGCCGCGATCAGCAGCGCCCCGCGCAGCGAGGCACCCCGCAGATCGGCGCCACGCAGCCGCGCCCCCGCCAGGTCGGCGCTCCGCCTGTCCGGTCGCCGGCCGGGCACCCCGGCCCGCACCGACTCGCTGACCCGGCCGAGCAGTTCGCCGACCTCGGCGCGCAGCGCCGGCACGTCCACCGCGGCCAGCTCCGACGGGCCGCCGCCGGCCAGCGCCTCGACCCGCTCGCTCGTCGCGCGCAGCTCGCGCGCCAGCTTCCGGGCCGCGGGCCTCGCCAGCGACTCGCCGAGGTACCACAGCAGTTCGTGCAGCTGCCGTACCACGCCGAAGGCCGCGAACATCGACGCCGCCGTCCCCGGCGCCGACCGCCAGTCGCGCCCGCCGAAGGTCTCCCGGGAGACCCGCTGCCCCGCGCCGAAGCAGTCGAAGACCGTGCAGCCGGTGAAGCCGCGCTCCCGCAGGCCGGCGTGGATGCCGCAACGGAAGTCGGCGTCCAGGTTGGCGCAGGCGGTGCCGGCCGGCTTGCTGACGGCGAAGTCCGCCGAGACGGTGAACGGCAGCGCCACGCAGCACAGCCCGAAGCAGCTTGCACAGTCCGCCCGCAACGCGGCCCGGCCGATGGTGGCCGTCGACTCCTCCGACACGCTGGTGATCCCCTGAGGCTCCGAGACTCCTGCGCCGCGTGAGCACCTCACGCGGCCCGACGCCTCCATGGTCCCAGAGACCGACGCGGGCCCCGGCGGCGGCCGGTCACGGGCGCAGGGCCCACACCGTGCCCGTGTTGTCGACGACCACGACCGGATCGCCCTCGCCGCGGGACGCCGGGTCGCCGACGTGCACGCTGTCGAACTCCCCGCTCCAGATCTCGCCGCCGTCGTCGGCACCCAGGATCCGCACCCGCGTCCAGCGCCGGAACAACCGGGTCCCCCGGGTGCGGTAGAGCAGCGCGTACGGGCCGCTGACCCGCACCGCACCGGTGTCCCCTGCCTCGTCGCGCCACCGCTCGGCGCCGTCGTCGGCGGCCAGGCACACCGTCCCCTCCCGCGTGGACAGGACGAACCCGTCCGCCACGCTCGCCGCCTCGCCGTCCGAGGGGCCGGCGCCGTCGTGGGTCCACTTCGGCTCGCCCGTGAGCGCGTCGAGGGCGGTCGCGCTCCGGCGGTCGCCCACGGGCGACGGGAGGAACACGGTGGTGCCCGAGACCAGCGACCCCAGGGGCGGAAAGGCCCCGACGACCGACTCGGGCTCGCTCTCCTGGAACGGGCTCCGCCACACCACGTCGCCCGTGCGTGTCTCGCGGAAGACCAGGTCGACGGCGGCCGTCTCACCGGCCTCGTAGCAGAGGAGGCCCTCGCCGAGCACGAGTCCCCCGTCGCCCATGGGGGAGAAGTCCTCGCGCTCCCACAACTCCTCGCCCGTCTCGCCGTGCACCGCCTTCCCCCAGTCGCTCAGCACCAGATCACCGGCCAGCAGGAACGCCGATCCGTAGGGGGACGACACGTCGACCGCCCACCGGAGGTCGCCGGTGCGCGGGTCGGTTCCGCTCACCATCCCGTCCTCCTCCGTGATGAGCAGGCCGCTCGGCCGGCTCACGTCCAGCCTCGTGGTGTTGATCTCGACCTGCCGCCGCAGCAGGGGCTCGCCGGTGGCCGCGTCGAAGACGTGCACCGCGTAGCCGACCTCGTCGGGGCCCCTGGACAGGGTGAGCACGGTGCCGTCGACCACCGCGAAGCGCGGTTCCCCGGCCCAGGCCGCGTCGAGGGGAGCGCTCCACAGGGGCTCGCCGCCGGCCTGGTCGAGGGTGTGGAGCACGGCGGTCTCCTTCCAGCCGTGGCCGCCGGCCACATGGCAGCGCCCGTCGGCCAGGACGACGTCGGGACCGCCCGTGTTCAACAGGTCGACGTCGCCGATGTTCCGCGACCAGGCGACCGGGCCCTTCCCTGGGTCGCCGGTCACGTACAGCGCCGCCGAGCCGCCGGCGACGGCGAGCGTGGCGATTCCCGCGCCACCCAGCAGCAGGCCGCGTCGGGTCGGGCCCGACCGGGTGGGCGCCGCGGTGACGGTCGCGGCCGCCGTCGGGCTGACCGCCGCGGTGACCGTAGGGGCCGGCGTCGGCGCGGTCGGCGCCCGGTGTGACGCCCGCTGCGGCGCCGAGGCGTCGAGGTGGCGCAGCTCGTCGGCGAGGGCCGCGGCCGACGCGTACCGTTCGCCCGGGTCCTTCGCCAGCAGCCTGAGCACCACCCGGTCCCACGCGGGGGAGACACCGGGCGCCACCCCGCTCGGCGCCGGGGGCGCGTCGTGCAGGTGCGCGGTGAGGAACCCCACGGTGTCCGGGGCGGTGAACGGCAGCCGGCCGGTGAGCAGTTCGAACAGCAGACAGCCGAGCGCGTACAGGTCGCTGCGCTGCTCCGGATGCCCGCGCGCCTGCTCGGGCGCCATGGAGGAGGCCGTGCCCACCAGGAACCCGGTGTGGGTCAACCGGTCCCCGGTGGCCGACGGGTCGGCGGCGCGGGCGATGCCGAAGTCGAGGACCTTCACGGCGCCCGGGGTGGTGACGAACACGTTCGCCGGCTTGATGTCGCGGTGCAGGATGCCGGCGCCGTGCGCCTCGGCGAGCGCGTCGCAGACCCCCGCGCCCCAGCGCGCGACGTCCGGCCCGTCGACCGGGCCGTCACGGACGACGGCGTCGAGGCCACGGCCCCGCAGCAGCTCCATCACCAGGAACGGCGTGGTGCCCTCGTCGGTCGTGGCCTCGCCGAGGTCGTGGACGGTGACGATGTTCGGATGCTGGAGGGCGGCCGTGATCCGCGCCTCGCGCAGGAACCGGGCGCGCGCCTCCTCGGCCCGGCTTCCGCCGCCCGCGAGGACCGAGACCACCTTGACCGCGACCGGCCGCCGCAGGCTCTCGTCACGCGCCTCCCAGACCTCCCCCATCCCGCCCCGCCCGAGCGGTCGCACCAGCCGGTAACGGTCGGCGAGTATGTGCTCTTCCACGGTCCCAAGCCCCCGGTGCCGCGCACGATTTCGGTCAGCTGGCGCATCGTAGCCCAGGGGAGGCGGCGGGGAGCCGCCTCGTCACCGCTCCCCGGGAACGTCCCCGAGCCAGCCGTGCGAGCGGAACCAGGCGGCGCACCACTCCGTCCAGCGGGACAGCTCCGGCTGCTCGGGGGCGAGGCCGACGCCGTGCCGGCCGTGCGGCAGGACGTGCAGTTCGACCGGCACCCCGGCCGCGGCGAGCGCCTCGGTGTAGCGCAGCGAGTGCGCCACGTCGACCGCCGGGTCGTCCGCGGTGTGCCACAGGAAGACCGGGGGCGTGTCCGGGGTCACCGTCAGCTCCCGGGAGGCGGCGCGGCGTTCGGCGGGGGACGCGGCCGGGCCCAACAGCGCCGCCAGGGAGCCGACATGGGGCAGGTGGCTGAAGGAGATCACCGGGTAGCAGAGCACGGCGAGTGCCGGCCGCTCGGCCGGCGTGCCGGCCGGGTCGCCCGCCAGCGAGGCGGCCAGGTGGCCGCCGGCCGAGAAGCCGAGCACCGCCACCCGGTCCGGGTCGATGCCGAGCGCGGGCGCCTCGGCCCGGATGGCGCGCAGCGCGGCCCGCCCGTCCTCCAGCGCTGCCGGGTACCGGTGCGGCGCGACGCGGTAGCGCAGCACGAACGCGGCAAGACCGAGGCCGTTCAGCCAGCGGGCCACGGGTTCCCCCTCGTGCTCGCCGTGGTGCTCGTACCCGCCGCCCGGCAGCACCAGCACGGCCGGCACCCGCTCGCCGGCCCACGCGGGGGCGGGAAAGGCGGTGAGACGGCCGTCGAGGCCGGGGTCGCTCGCGTTCATGTGTCCTCTGTCGTCTGTCGTCTCGTGGGGACCGCTACGGGGTGACCGTCATGTCCTGGGTGCCGATGACGGAGAGCAACTCAAGCTGCGCCGCGCCCTCGGTGCCCGGGGCGGCCGTGAACCAGAGCAGCCGTTGGCGGCCGTCCTCGCTCGACACCCGGTGGCAGTCCAGTTCGATGACGCCCAGCTCCGAGTGGACGACCCGCTTGTGGTCGGTGCGGCGCAGCGCCACGTCGCCCGTCTCCCAGAGGGCGGCGAACTCCGGGCTGCGGCGGCGCAGTGTGCCGACGAGACGGGTGACCTCGGCGTCGTCGCCGCGCCTGGCGGCGACCGCGCGCAGGTCGGCGGCGAAGACCCGGGAGTGGTGCGGGTGGTCCGTTGGGGGCACCTCCCAGCGTTAGCTGGGGGAAGGTGGAGCGCGCGGACCGCGGGGTCGGTGAACCAGCGGAAGACGAACGACGCCGCCTGGCCGCGCCCGGCGAGCGGCGGGCCGAGCAGCGCCTCCGCGAGGGGGTTCTGGGCCAGCGTCTGGTGCAGGTCGGTGATGATCCTGGCCGGCGTCGTGTCGAGCCGGTCGAGCAGCCCGAGCAGCGCCGGCTGGGCGTGCGCGGACGCGCCGTGCGCCGCCGGCGGGAGCGGGCGGTCGGCGAGGTGGAACAGGTGGTCGCGCTCGTCGCCGTCCAGCCGCAGCGCCCTGGCCAGGGCGGCCAGCACCTGGGCCGAGGGTTGGGCGCCGCGCCCGCGCTCCAGCTCGGTGTAGTAGTCGGCGGAGAGCCCGGCGAGCTGGGCGACCTCCTCGCGGCGCAGCCCTGGCACCCGGCGGCGGGGGCCGGTGGGCAGGCCGACGTCCGACGGGCGGACGCGGTCGCGCCGGGACCTCAGGTACGCGGCGAGCTCCGAATGGTTCACGCCCCCATGGTCCCTCCCCGCGCCGGGCCGATCCAGGGGTCGCCGACCCCAGGGTGCCCGCAGCCGTGGCTGACCGGGGCGGGCTGGGCCAGGCTGGGACCCGAGCAGGGCGCCGCGGCTTCCGACGCTGCGCCGGTACGACGAGCGTTCACAGGAGACCCATGTCCCCGCAGGAAGCACCACGGCAGGCGTTGCGGCAAGCACCGTCCGAGCACGGCCACGCCGACCGGACCCGCGTCGCGATCGTCACCGGCGGCTCGCGCGGCATCGGCCGCGCCACGGTGAGCCGGCTGGCCGGCGCCGGGTACGACGTCGTCGTCGGCTACGCGGGCAACCGCGACCAGGCCGAGGCCGCCGTGGCGGAGGCCGTCGCCGCCGGCGGCCGCGCGGTCGCCGTCCGGGCCGACGTCGCCGACGAGCGGCAGGTGGCCGACCTCTTCACGACCGCGGAATCGGAGTTCGGCGGCGTCGACGTGGTGGTGCACGCGGCCGGCCGGATGGTCCTGGCCACCATCGCCGAGATCGACCTGGCTGACCTCGACGCGCTGCACCGCACCAACATCCGCGGCACCTTCGTCGTCGCCCAGCAGGCGGCGAACCACGTCCGCCCCGGCGGGTCGATCGTCACGTTCTCCACGTCGCAGGTCGGCCTCGCCTTCCCGAGGTACGGCGCCTACATCGCGAGCAAGGCCGCGGTCGAGGGGATGACGATGGTCCTCGCCCGTGAGCTGCGCGGCCGGGACGTCAACGTCAACGCGGTGGCCCCAGGCGCCACCGCCACCGACATGTTCCTCGACGGCAAGGACCAGGAGACCATCGACCGGCTGGCGAACATGGCGCCCCTGGAACGCCTCGGCACCCCGGCCGACATCGCGGAGGCCGTCGCCTTCCTGGCCTCGCCGGCCGGCCACTGGGTCAACGGCCAGGTCCTGCGCGCCAACGGCGGAATCGTCTGACCCCCGATCAGCGAAGGAGGGAGATCACGATGCCCTTCGCCGACTTCAAGGTGCCGGCCGGAAGCCTCGACGCGAGGCAGAAGGAGACGATCGTGGCCCGCGCCACCACCCTGGTCCTGGTCGAGGAGGTCACCGACGCCGGCTGACCCGTGAACCACCCGCGCGGCGCGCGGCCGACGTGGTCTGATGGACGGCGATGAACGAGACCGAGGGGCCGGCGGCCCGCATGGAGCGGAACCTGGCCGAGCACGCCTGTCACCTGCACCGGCGCCTCGCGGGCGCGACCGTCGCCGAGTCGGCGGAGCTGGTGGTCGCCGACAGCGGCCTGCCGGACGACACCTTCAACATCGTCGCCGCCGCCCGCCTCGCGCCCGACGCGGCCGACGGGCGGGTCACCGAGACGCTGCGGACGCTGGCCGCCACCGGCCGTCCCTTCTCGTGGTGGGTGGGGCCCGCCTCCGAGCCCGCCGATCTCGGCGCCCGGCTCGCCGCCGCCGGCCTGTCGCCATCGGAGACCGAGACCGGCATGTGGCGGGCGCTGCCGGCCGCCCCGCTGGTGCCAGCGGTCGCGGGGCTGGACATCCGACGCGTCACGACCCCGGGCCAACTCGCCCATCACGCCGCCGTGTTGGCGGCGAGCTGGGACCCGCCCTCCACCACCGTGCGCCGCTTCTACGCGGCGGCGGCCGAGTGGGCGCTCGCCCCCGACTGCCCGGCGCGCTACCTGGTCGGGTACGTCGGCGGCCGCCCGGTCTGCTCGGCCGAGGTCTTCCGGCACGCGGGCGTCGCCGGGATCTACAACATCGCGACCCTGGCCGGTGACCGCCGCCGCGGCTACGGCGGCGCCGTCACGGCGGCGGCGCTGCGGGTGGCGTACGAGGAGGGCGCGCGGACCGCGGTCCTCCAGGCGTCTGCGGAGGGTGAACCCGTCTACCGCCGCCTCGGCTTCCTGGCGGCCGGCCGGTTCACCGAGTACGCGATCACCCCCTGACCGGAGGCCGGTCCCGCCCCTCGCCGCCCGCGGTGACGCCCGTGGAATCGCGGATCACCAGGCGGCACGGCAGCCGTTCCACGCCGCGCGCCGGCTGGCCCTCGATCGCCGACATCAGCCGGAGCGCCGCCGTCCGCCCCAGCTCGGTGAGGTTCATGTCGACGGTGGTGAGCGGCGGCCTCGACGCCTCGGCCATGACCTTCCAGTTGTCGTAGCCGACGAGCGCCACCTCGGAGGGCACCCGGCGCCCGGCCTCCCGCAGCGCGTCCGCCGCGCCGCGGGCGATCTGGTCGCTGCCGCAGAACAGCGCGTCCACGTCGGGGTCGGCGCGCAGCGCGATCAGCGCCGCCTGCCGGCCCCACGCCTCGCTCCACTCGCCGAAGTAGACGCGCCCGCCGGAGAGTTCGGCGCCGGCCTCGCGCAGCGCCAGCGTCGTGTGCTCGGCGCGCTCGGCCGCCGCCGAGTGGTGGGCCGGGCCGGTGAGGTGGGCGATCCGGCGGCGCCCTGTGGCCAGCAGGTGGTCGACGACGAGCCGGGCGCCGCCCGCGTCGTCCGGCACCAGCGACACGTCCGCCGGGTCGGTCGAGGGGCCGAGCGCGTAGACCACGGGCACCGGCGCCGGCAGCACGATCGGCGGACGCGGGTCGGTGCGCCGGCCGGTGACGATCAGGCCGTCGATCCGGCGCTCCAACAGGGTGCGCACATAGTGCTGTTCGCGGATCCGGTCGCCCCTGGTGTCGCACAGGAACACCGACATCCGGCCGGCGCCCAGCGCGTCCTCGGCGCCGAGCAGCACCGGCAGGCTGAACCGGCCCACGCTGTCGGTGGTGATCAGCCCCACGGTGAAGCTGCGCCCGGAGAGCAGGCCCTGCGCCATCGCGTTGGGCCGGAAGTCGAGCTTGCGGGCGGCGTCGAGCACCCGCTCCCTGGTCTCGGGACGCAGCCGGCCGCGCCCGTTCAGCGCCTTGGAGGCGGTGCCAGGGGAGACCCCGGCGAGCGCGGCGACGTCGCTGATGGTGGCCGCCCGTGCCCCGGCCTCTCCGCGTGGTGGCGTCACGGTCATGGGAAACCCTTTGCCCTTCTCGGTCCGGCCGACACGAGGGGGTCGGTCCACCCCCCGAGCCGGTCATGATGCCATGCCTTCGTCCCCGGGAACAGGGGTGGAGCCTGGCGGAATTCGCACTGCCCCGAGGTCTTGACCACCCACTCCCACGCTCCTAGCGTCTACGGCTGGGAAAAGGGTTTCCCAGCGCCTCACCGGCGTGCGGCCGACCCGCAAGCTCCACTGACGACAGTTCCCACCCCGTAAACGGAGTCACGCATGACAGCCGTCCCGTCCGCCCACACCCCAGCCCCCCGAGCCGGAGGACCGGCCCGCCCAGGACCGGCCGCGCACGCGGTGCTGTCCGCCACCGCGCGGGCCACCGTGACCGCCGGCTTCTGGGCCGAACGCCGCCGGGTCAACGCGGAGGTGAGTATCCCGCAGGGGCCAGAACGCCTCGCCGAGGCCGGCAACCTGGAGAACTTCAGGCTGGCCGCCGCGCGGGCCACCGAAGGCTTCCAGGGCGGCTACCCGTTCCAGGACACGGACCTCCACAAGTGGCTGGAGGCCGCCGCCTGGCAGCTCGGCGACCCCGGCACCGACGCCGACAGCCGGGACGAACTCGCCAAGCACGTCAGCGAGTTCGCCGAGCTGCTGGCCGGCGCCCAGGAGGACTCCGGCTACCTCAACACCTACTACCAGGTGGCCAAGCCCGAGGTGCCGCACTTCAGCGAGCTGCGCTGGGGCCACGAGCTGTACACCGCGGGCCACCTCATCCAGGCCGCGGTCGCCCACCACCGCACCACCGGGCGGAGTGAACTCCTCGACGTCGCGGTCCGGTTGGCCGACCACATCGACGAGAGCTTCGGCCCCGAGGGCTCAGGACGGCCGCACGACAGCATCGACGGCCACCCCGAGATCGAGACCGCCCTGGTCGAACTCGCCCGCGAGACCGGCGAGTCCCGCTACACCGAGCTGGCCGGCTACTTCGTCGACCGGCACGGCGGCGCCCTGACCCACCACACTCAGCAGGGCCACGGCCGCCCCGGCTACTTCCAGGACCACCTCCCGGTGCGCGAGGCCACGGCCGTCACCGGCCACGCCGTCCGCCAGCTCTACCTGCTGGCCGGCGCCGCCGACGTCGCCACCGAGACCGGCGAGCCCGAACTGCGCGCGGCCGTCGAACGGTTGTGGGACGAGATGGTCGCCCGCCAGACCTACCTCACCGGCGGCGTCGGCGCACACCACTCCGACGAGGGCTTCGGCCACCCCTACGAGCTGCCGGCCGACCGCTCCTACTGCGAGACCTGCGCCGCCATCGCCTCCGTCCAGTTCAGCTGGCGGCTCGCCCTGCTCTCCGGCGAGGCCAGGTACTCCGACCTGATCGAACGCACCCTCTACAACGGCGTGTTGTGCGGCGTCTCGCTCTCCGGCGACCGCTACCTCTACGACAACCCGCTGCACGTCCGCGACGGCTACGCCGACCAGGAGGGCGAGACGCCCCGCCGGGTGCCGTGGTTCAGGTGCGCCTGCTGCCCGCCCAACCTGATGCGGCTGCTTGCCTCGCTGCCCCACTACCTCGCCACCGCCTCCGCCGACGGCGGCGAGCTCCAGGTGCACCAGTACGCCACCGGCACCGTCGCCGCCCCGCTGGCCGGCGGCGAGGCCGCGCTGCGCGTCGAGACCGACTACCCGCGGGACGGCCGGATCGCCCTCACGGTGACCGCCACGGGACAGGACCCCTGGGCCCTGGCGCTGCGCGTCCCGCACTGGTCGGCCGACTCCTGGTCCGTCACCGTGAACGGCGCGGCGCCGCCGGCCGACGAGGTCGCCTTCGCGGACGGCTGGCTGCGGCTGACCCGGGCCTGGGCCGAGGGCGACACCGTCCTCCTCGACCTCGACCTCGCCCCCAGGTTCACCCTGGCCGACCCCCGGGTGGACGCCGTCCGCGGCTGCGCCGCCATCGAGCGCGGCCCGCTCGTGTACTGCGTCGAGGGTGTCGACCAGCCCCGGCTCGGGCCCGGCGAGGGCCTCGACGACCTGGTCGTCGACCTGACCGCGGAGCTCGGGACCGTGGATCGGCCCGAACTCCTCGGCGGCGTCACCGCGGTGACCGCCACCGCGCGCCGCCGCCCGCGCCCGGACGCCACCGAGGCCGCCCCCTGGTGGCCCTACCGGCCGGCCATCGCCGGCACCCCAGGACCGGCGGGCGAACCGCTCACCCTCACCGCCGTGCCCTACTACGCCTGGGCCAACCGCGAGAACTGCGCCATGCGCGTCTGGCTGCCCACCGGCGAGTAGCCGGCGACCAGTCGTCGGGAACCGGCCGGGCGCGACCGCGCCCGGCCGGTCCCGCCGCTCAGCGTCCGGTGAACTCGGGCGGGCGCTTGTCGAGGAAGGCCCGCATCCCCTCCTTCTGGTCCTCGGTGGCGAACAGCGCGTGGAACACCCGGCGTTCGTAGCGGACGCCCTCGGCCAGGCCGAGTTCGAGCGACCGGTCGACGGCCTCCCTGGCCGCCAGCACCGCCGGCTTGCTGTAGGAGGCGATGGTGCGCGCCACCGCCAGCGCCTCGTCGAGCAGCCGGTCGGCCGGCACCACCCGGGCGACCAGTCCTGACCGCTCGGCCTCGGCGGCGTCCATGGTGCGGCCGGTGAGGATCAGGTCCATCGCCTTGGCCTTGCCGACCAGCCGGGTCAGCCGCTGGGTGCCGCCGATGCCGGGGATCACGCCGAGCCTGATCTCCGGCTGGCCGAACACCGCGGTCTCCGCGGCGATCACCGTGTCGCACATCATGGCCAACTCGCAGCCGCCGCCCAGCGCGTAGCCGGCCACCGCCGCCACCTTGGGGGTGCGCAGCGCGGTGAGCCGTTCCCAGCCGGCGAAGTAGTCCTCGGCGAACATCTCGCTCGCCGTCCGGTCGGCCATCTCCCGGATGTCGGCGCCGGCCGCGAAGGCCCGCTCCGAGCCGGTGAGCAGGAAGCAGCCGACCTCCGGATCGTCGTCCAACGAGGCGAGCAGGGCCGTGAGTTCGGTCATCAGCGCGCTGTTGAGCGCGTTGTGGACCGCCGGCCGGTGCAGGCGGACGGTGACGACGCGCCCGTCCCGCTCCACCTTCACGTGGTTGAGCTGCATGGGTTTCCTCCGGTGGGGGAGTGCGGTCAGGAGTCCCAGATCGCGCCGTAGGCCGGGATGCCACGTCGTTCCAGGCCGTGCACGACGCGCCAGGTCAGCTTCTTGTTGGAGATGCAGATGACCGCCTCGGCGCCGAAGTCGCGGTAGGCCGCGTAGGCGAGCGCGACCATGTCCGGCTTGCCGTGCTCGGTGGTGTCCCAGATCCGGGCGTCCGGCTGGACGGCCAGGATCTCGTCGACCAGCGCGTCGCCGTAGGTCACCCGGGGTGTGCGGGTGGCCCAGACCAGCAGCGAGGGCACCTGCTCGGCCAGCAGGTGTGGCAGACAGGGCCCGATGCCGCTGCCGGTGGCCACGTACACGACCCGGGTGAAGAGCGTCTCGATGTTGGCCACGCCCGCCGTGGTGATGCCCTTGACCCAGACGTGCGAGGGACGGTCGTCGATGAAGGCGCCCGTCCAGTCGCCGGCCCGGGAGATGGTCAGCCGGAACCCGGAGCTGCCCGGCGCCGGCACGTTGGCGAACGAGTGCCACTCCAGCAGCGGGCGGCGGCTGATCGTCGTCGACGAGCCGGCGAACGGGGTCACGCCGTGGTCGAAGTGTGCCAACACCACGTGGGACGACGGCCGTTCGAGGTCCACCGGCACCCGGCGCAGCCGCAGCCAGGGCAGCGCCACGCTGGCCGTGACCACCGCCAGCGCCCAGAACTCCGGCGCCGCGAACGGCGATCCGCCGCGCTCCCGCAGCACCAGCGCGGTCTGCGCCCAGAACAGCAGCAGCACGCCCCAGCCGCCGAACCGGTGGATCCGTTCGAAGCGGTCGTGGAAGCGGGAGCGGAACGGCGGCAGCGCGGTGGCCACCAGGCCCACGAGCAGCGCCCCGAGCACGATCGACACCGTCAGGGTGGCGGCCGGCGCCCCCTCGACGGCGAGCACCGGCAGCAGGACGAGGAACCAGGCGGTGCCGGCCGTGGTGCCGCCGACGTGCAGCCCGCCGAAGTGGTAGACCTTCGCCAGCGTCCAGCGGACCCGCAACGGCCAGCTGACCGGCGGCCGGGTGGCCAGCCGGAACAGCGCGTTGATGACGTACTGCTGGCGCACCAGCACCGCCAGCGTCAGGTTGGCCAGCGCGGCGTAGGAGATCGAGCGGGCCGAGACGCCGTCGCCGTCCGCCCATCCGGCGCCGAGCGCCACCAGGTTGACCGCCCAGACCAGCGCGATCAGCCGGTTGTAGTGCATCAGCGCGGGGTGCTTGAGGATCCGGCGCGGCCAGGGGAGGAGCGGCGGCAGCGTGACGGCCTCGGCGTCGCGCACCGGCGCCGTCACGACGCCGCCTCGTGCAACTCGGCGGGATGGGCGGCCGGATCGGCCAGCTGGCGGGCGAGCCGCAGCAGCGCCGCCTTGTCGATCTTGCCGCGGCTGGTTCGCGGCAGCGCGTCGAGCGCGTACACCGTCGCCGGCACGCAGTAGTAGGGCAGGGCGGCCGCCACCGCGTGCCGGGCCGCCGCCGGGGAGAGCCCGCCGGGCGAGACGAAGGAGACCAGGGTGCGGTCGTCGAGCCGCACCGTGGCGGCCCTGGCGCAGCCGGGTAAGGACTCGAGGATCGCGGAGACCGCGTCGAGCTCCACCCGGAAGCCGCGGATCTTTACCTGGTCGTCGGTCCTGCCCAGGTGTTCCAGCTCGCCGTCCGGGGTCCAGCGGCCCAGGTCCCGGGTGCGGAACATCAGCCGCCCGGCGCCGAGGAACGGGTCGGGCGCGTAACGCTCCGCGGTGAGGCCGGGGTTGTCGAGATAGCCGGCGGAGACGCCGGCGCCGCCGGCCCACATCTCGCCGACCTCGCCGATCGGGCAGGGCCGGCGCCGCTCGTCCAGCACGTAGACGGTGTTGTTGGGCGTCGGCCGGCCGATGGTGAGCCGGGCGGCCGCCGGGTGGTGCAGCTGCATCGTGTTGACGATGGTGGTCTCGGTCGGCCCGCAGCCGTTGTAGAAGGCGCCGACCCGGGCCCAGCGGTCGGCGAGTGGTCGGGGGCACGGCTCGCCGGCCACGGCCACGGTCCTGATCCGCGGACACCGGTCGGGGTCGATGGCGCTGAGCACCGTCGGGGTGGCGATGACGACGTGGCAGCCGCGCACGGCGGCGGCGATCTCCGGGCCCCTGACCACCAGGGTGGCGCCGTGGCTCAGGGCGCCCAGGATCTCCCAGGCGGCCATGTCGAAGGCGATGTTGAGGATCTGCGCCACCCGGTCGCCCGGCCGGATGCCGAGGTCGCCCGGCTGGGTGAGCAGCAGGTTGCACACGTTGCGGTGGGTGACCGTGACCCCGTTGGGTCGGCCCGTGGTGCCCGAGGTGAAGAGCACGTAGCAGCCGTCGTCGGCCGAGCCCGCAGGTCGGGGCGGGGTGTCGGGGCAGACGACGCCGACCATCACGGCGTCGACGGCGATCACCTCGAACGGCCCGCCGGCCCCCGGGTCGTCCGCCGGCATCAGGTCGAGGTACCGGGACTCGGTGAGCACCACCCGGGCCCGCGACGTCGCCCGGACGTGCGCCAGTTGGGCGGCCGGGGTGGTGCCGACGTCCTGCGGCACGTAGGCGGCGCCGGCCTTGAGGACGGCGAGCAGCCCGACGAGCATCGGGATGGAGCGGCGCAGGAAGAGACCGACCCGGTCGCCGGGACCGATGCCGCGCTCGGTGAGCAGCGCGGCCAACCGGTTGGCCTGCCGGTTCAGTTCGCCGTAGCTGATGGTCTCGCCCAGGTGCTCGGCGGCGACGGCGAGCGGCCGCGACGCCGCCTGTTCCTCGAACGCGTGGTGGATGTGGGAGTGCGGCACCGGCCGCAGCGGCCCCTGGCCGAAGGCCCTGAACAGCCCGCGGTCGGGCCCGCTCAGGCGGCGCAGTGGGTGGGACAACGCCCTGATTTCGGGCGTGGGTTGATGTTCCATGATGGGAATGCCTTCCTGGTGTCACAACGTGTCACAACCGGAAACGCACCGGCGGGAATCGCTTCCACGCCGTAGATCACTTGGATCCACCCAGCCCCATGGGTAGCCTCATGGCTCGCTCAGAACGGTCTCAGACTTTCGTCAAAATTGGAACAACGCGATCGGTGGTCCCAACCGCCCCCCGAGAGCGGTCAGTTCGCCGCCAGCTCCGGCCGGGCCGGCCCGGGCGGGCCCGGGGTCGTGAGGTGCTGGCCGCGGCGCATGGCGAACCAGCCGAGCAGCAGGCAGACCGCCCAGACCGCGCCCACGTAGAGCGAGATCCGGGCGTCCGGGTCGACACCCATCAGCACGCCGACCCCGAGCAGCGCGAACAGCGCCACGGCGCTCGCGACGCTGCCGCCCGGCGCCGGGAACGACGAGGCGGGCAGCCGGCCGGCGAGCACGCCGCGCCGGTAGCGGAGGTGGCTGACCAGGATCATCGACCAGGTCCACAGGCCGCAGGCGGTGGCCACCGAGGTGACGTAGCCGAACGCCTTCTCCGGCACGAGGTAGTTGAGCACCACGCCGATGCCCATCAGGGCGACCGAGACGGTGATCGCGAAGGCCGGCGACTGCCGCCCGTTGAGCCGGCCGAACCGGGCCGGCGCCTCGGAGTTGCCGGCGAGGTCGCGGAGCATCCGCCCGGTCGAGTACATGCCCGAGTTGCAGGACGAGAGGGCCGCGGTCAGGACCACGAAGTTGACCACGGCGGCGCCGAACGGGATCCCGATCTCGGCGAACGCCGCCACGAAGGGGCTGACCCCGGCGTCGAACTCGGTCCACCGCACCACGGCCAGGATCACCGTCAGCGAGCCGACGTAGAACAGCACGATCCGCCAGGGCAGCGAGTTGATCGCGCGGGGCAGCGAGCGCTCCGGGTCGGCGCTCTCGCCGGCCGTGACCCCGACCAGCTCGACGGCCACGTAGGCGAACATCACGCCCTGCAGGGTGAGCAGGCTGGAGCCGATCCCGTTGGGGAAGAAGCCGTCGTGCGACCAGAGGTTGCCGACGGTGGCGGTGTCGCCGGCCTGCGAGAACCCGAGGGTGAGCACCCCGACGCCGATGACGATCATGCCGATGATCGCCGTGACCTTGACCATCGAGAACCAGAACTCGATCTCGCCGAAGAGCCGCACCGAGACCAGGTTGGCCCCGAAGAGCAGCAGCAGGAAGACGAGGGCGCTCAGCCACTGGGGGACGGCCGGGAACCAGTAGTGGACGTAGATGGCCGCGGCCGTCAGCTCGGCCATTCCGGTGACGACCCACAGCAGCCAGTACGTCCAGCCGGTGGCGTAGCCGTAGAACGGGCCGAGGAACTCCCTGGCGTACTCGGCGAAGCTGCCGGCGACCGGCCGGTAGAGCAGCAGCTCGCCCAGCGCCCGCATGATGACGAAGATCACGCAGCCGGCCAGCGCGTACATCAGCACGAGGCTGGGGCCGGCCTTGGCGATGTTGGCGCCGGCGCCCATGAAGAGGCCGACGCCGATCGCGCCGCCGATGGCGATCATCTGCACCTGGCGGCCGCCGAGGCCCCGGTGGTAGCCCTCCTCGGGGGCCGCCGGCCGGGGCTCGGCACCCAGCGGATCCTCGCGTGTCGTCATGCGCGGCGTCTCTCTCCCGGTCGGCTCCCGCCCGTGCGTCCTGCCACGAGATGTGATGCTTCGCCAGAAAGCCTACTATCTGTCAGGGTTTCCGGCGTGTGTGTCACCCCGGGGTGGTCGACGCGCGGGAAGTGGAGCCGAACGGGTGAGAGCCCGGCGCGGAGGGCCGCGTGCGACCCCCCGCGTGGTGGTGCCGCGCCGTCACGCGCGGCCGCTTACTGCCCGTGGTGCGCCAGCGCGGCGTGCGGGTCGGCGGCGCCTGGGGACGGCGCGGGATCGGCGTGCACCAGGGCCGCGGTGAGCCGTGGGACGGCGTGCAGCAGCGCGTGCTCCGCGTCCACCGCCACCTGGTGCGCCTCGCGGACGCTCAGCTCGCCGCCCACCTCGACGGCCACCTCGGCCCGCAGCCGGTGGCCGATCCAGCGCAGCCGCAGCTCACCCACCCGGCCGACCCCAGGCACCTCGGCGAGCGCCCGTTCCGCGGTCTCGACCAGCGAGGGGTCGACGGCGTCCATGATCCGGCGGAACACCTCGCGCGCCGCGTCGCGCAGCACCAGCAGGATGGCGAGCGTGATCAGCAGCCCGACCACCGGGTCGGCCCACTGCCAGCCGATCGCCGCGCCGCCGGCGCTGAGCAGCACGGCGAGGGAGGTGAAGCCGTCGGTGCGGGCGTGCAGCCCGTCCGCGATCAGCGCGGCCGAGCCGATCTCCCGGCCCACCTTGATCCGGTAGCGGGCCACCCACTCGTTGCCGATGAAGCCGACCACGGCGGCGACGGCGACCACCGCGACGTGGTCCATGTCCCGGGGGTTGAGCAGCCGGTCGACGGCCGTCCAGGCGGCCACGGCGGCCGAGAAGGCGATGAAGAGCACGATCACGATGCCGGCCAGGTCCTCGGCCCGGCCGTAGCCGTAGGTGTAGCGGCGGTTCGCGGCCCGCCGGCCGAGCAGGAAGGCGATGCCCAGCGGCACCGCGGTCAGCGCGTCGGCGAAGTTGTGGATGGTGTCGCCGAGCAGCGCCACCGAGCCGGAGATGATGACGATGAAGACCTGGAAGACGGCCGTGATGCCGAGCACCACGAGCGAGATCCACAGCGCGCGCATGCCGCGGGCGGAGGACTCCATGGCGCCGTCGATCTTGTCCGCCGACTCGTGTGAGTGCGGCTTGACCAGGTGCGTCAGCTCGTGCCGCAGCCTGGTCAGCCGGCCGCCGCCGTGCGGGTGGTCGTGGTCGTGCCCGTGGTCGCCGTGGTCGTGCCCGTGGTGCTCGTCCTGCCCGTGGTCGTGCGGGTGGTCGTGCTCGTGGTGGTCGTGCCCGTGGTCGTGGTCGTGGGGGGTGACGGGATCGGGTCCGTGGTCATGTCTGTGTGGTGCGCTCACAACGACGCCTTTCGACGGCCGCCTGGTTCGGCGGAGTGGACACGGGGACGTGCCTTCTCTCATTATGTGCATATGAGCGCACGCATGCATCTATCAGATGCGCATGGTTCGCACCCGCGAGAGCCGGGCGCCGACCAGTTCGCCAGGGCGGCCGAGGTCCTGGCCCTGCTCGGGGACCGCACCAGGCTCGCCCTGCTGCACCAGCTGAGCGGGGGAGAAGCCGACGTCAGCACGCTGACGGCCGCCTGCGGCGCCTCCCGCACGGCGGTCAGCCAGCACCTCGCCAGGCTCCGGCTCGCCGGCCTCGTCCGGGCCAGAAAGGAGGGGCGGCGGGTGATCTACGCCCTGCACAACGGCCACCTCGCCCGGCTGGTCGACGAGGCGCTGAGCCACGCCGACCACGAGCTCTCGGGGCTGCCCCGCCACGACTGACTGGACGGGCGCTACGGGCGCTCGTCCGCCGGCGGTTCGGCGCCGAGCTCGGTCACGACGTGCACCGCCGCCTCCTCGGCCGAGGCGGCGCCGCCGTCGATGCCCATGTCCTGGGCCGACGGGCCGTCCCCGCCGCGCAGCGGATAGCGCTCGTCCGCCTTGACCAGCCGCCCGGCGCGGTCGTCGCCGACCTCGTCGTCGATCGGCTCGCCCGCCATGCCCGGCTGGTCGCCGATGCCGTCGCCGGCCTCCTCGGCGACCTCCGGGTTCTCCTCGTCGAGCCGCTGCGCGAGCGACTTGCGGTCGTGCTGCTCGCGGGCCGTGGTGCCGAACCTGCCGGCGGCGAGGGGCTTCTCGGGAGGCGAGTACCCCTGGTCGAGCGCCTCGTCCTGTTGCGGCTCGTCGAGCGCGTTGTCCAGGTCCACGTCGATCGGGTTGTCGTCGGCGTCGGCACGTGGCGGCTGGTAGACCTCGTCGCCCATCTCCTCGTCCGGCATGCTCGACATGTTCGCCTCCTCCCGGGGCAGTTCAGCCGTGCAGATCCGGCTTCAGCAGGACCTTGGTCCAGCCGTCCACCCGCTTGTCGAACCGGTCGTACGCCAGCGGGGCCTGATCGAGCGGCAGCCGGTGGGAGACCACGAAGCTCGGGGTCGCCCGGCCGGCGATGATCAGGTCACGCAGCTGCCGGTTGTACGCCTTGACGTTCGCCTGCCCGGTGGCCATCCGCAGGCCCTTCTCGAAGAAGCGACCCATCGAGAACAGCAACTCACCGTGCCTGGCGCTCTCGCTCGGACCGCCCGGGTCGGACGGCACGTAGAGTCCCACCACGCCCAGCATCCCGGTCGGCCGCACGGCCTCGACCAGGGTGTTGAGCACCATCGCCGGCTGCTCCTCACCCTCGCCCACCGTGGCCTGGTAGCCCACCGCGTCGATGCCCTTGTCGGTGCCCTCGCCGCCGGTCAGCTCCTTGATCCGCTCGGCCGCGTCCTGCCGCGTGTAGTCGATCGGCGTGGCGCCGATCTGTTCCGCCAGCCGCAGCCGGTCCTTCTGCCGGTCCACCACGAAGACCCGCGAGGCGCCGCGCAGCAGCGCCGAGTAGGCGGCCATCAGGCCGACGGGGCCGGCGCCGAAGACGCAGACCGAGTCGCCTGGGCTCACCTCGGCCAGCTCGGTGGCGTGGTAGCCGGTGGGGAAGATGTCGGCGAGCAGCGCGAAGTCGTCCTCGTGCTCGGTGCCCTTGGGCAGCTGGAGGCAGTTGAAGTCCGCGAACGGGACCCGCAGGTACTCGGCCTGGCCGCCGCGGTAGGGGCCCATCGAGACGTAGCCGTAGGCGCCGCCCGCGAAGCCCTTGTTGACCGTCAGGCAGAAGCCGGTCCTGCCGGCCTGGCAGTTCTTGCAGAAGCCGCAGGCCACGTTGAAGGGCAGCACCACGCGGTCGCCCTTCTTCACGGACGCCACGCCCGAGCCGACCTCCTCGACGATCCCCATGTTCTCGTGACCGAAGACGATGCCCGCCTCCGCTCCCGTTCTGCCCTCGTACATGTGCAGGTCGGAGCCGCAGATCGCGGAGGTCGTGATGCGGATGACCACATCGGTTGGCGACTCCACCCTGGCGTCCGCCACCTCGTCGACGGACACCGAGTAGGGCTCGTGGTAAACGACCGCCTTCATCAGCTACCTCCCCGGGCATGGGGTCCGATATAAGCACTTTGTTCTATTTTATGCGCCCGGGTTCGTGGTGGCGACCCCGTCCACCTCCCCGTCGCCCAGGAGCCCGCGCACGGCCGCCGCCTGCGCCGCCAGGCCCGCCCTGGCGGCCAGCCGGTCACGCTGCGGCAGCACCGTGTACTTCGGGTCGGCCGCCGAGGCCAGGCCGGCCCGGAAGATCCCGAACCTGGTGCACGCCCAGGCCGCGAGCAGCGCCGCCCCGCTCGACGGCGCCACCGTCCGGCTCCGCCCGCCGAGCAGCGCGGCGGCCGCCGCCCCCGCCATGCCGAGCCGGACGGCGGCGCCGAGCAGCAGGCCGGCCGCGGTG
>NZ_BAAGPR010000119.1:0-23247 GCF_054783955.1 Streptomyces mayteni
CTGACCCGCTGTCAGCTCGCCGGCGAGCTGACAGCGGGTC
Organism: Streptomyces mayteni; assembly: GCF_054783955.1. Lineage (NCBI taxonomy): Bacteria > Bacillati > Actinomycetota > Actinomycetes > Kitasatosporales > Streptomycetaceae > Streptomyces > Streptomyces mayteni. Next base: position 41 of record NZ_BAAGPR010000119.1, read on the forward strand.
AGCCGCGCTCCCTGCGCCTCGGCCACCCGGTCGGCCAGCGCGCAGGCGGCCTCGGCGCCGGACAGCGCCCGCTCCGCGGCGGCCAGGGCCGCGAGATCGGCGGCGGTGGCGGCCCGCTGCCGGGCCGCCATCACCTGCCCGAGGGCCAGCACCACGCCGAACACCAGGCACAGCACCGCCACGGAGCACGCCGCGAACACAGTGCCCGAGCCGCGGTCGCGTGCGGGCGGCCGGCGGTGGTCAGCCGGGCTCGGCATGGGCCACCGCCTCTCCCGTCACGGGCAGCGCGAGCGGCCCGGGGCCCAGGGTCCTGGCCGTCACCACGACCCGGTGCAGCTCGCCGTCCCGCTCGATCCGCACCTCGGCGCCGTCGGGCGCCGCGGCCCTGGCCACCTCGTCGGCGACGGCCGCCGGCTCCCCGCGGGCCGCGGCCCGCGCCCCGGCCCGGGCCGCGTCGCCGCACCGCAGTTGGACCGTGACCGCTCCCAGGCCCCACAGCAGCATGCCGAGGACCAGAACCAGCGCGGGCACCGCCACGGCGCTCTCCGTCGTGACATAACCGCGGTCACGCCCCTCGTCACACCGGCGCGCTGAGCGCACGCTCCACCAGCCCTTCGAGCGCTCCCCGCACCGTGTCCGAGGTGACGACCTTCATCAGCAGCGCCGCGAGCCCCGCCGCGGCGAGCGTGCCGATCGCGTACTCGGCGGTGCTCATCCCGGTGTCCCGCCGCGCGGCGCCGAACCGCCCGGCCCACCAACGGGCCACCGCCCGGGGAAGTCCACGCATCGCCCTGTTCCCTCTCATCCCGCTCATCCCGCTCTTCCTCTCTCGTGGTTCTGTTCGTGGTTTCTGTTCGTGGTTCTGTTCGCAGTGGTGACGGCTCCGGCGTGGCGGTGCTCGCCGCTCGTGGCCCGGCCGGCGACCCGGCGTCACAGCAGCCGGCCGGCCAGGCCGAGCACCACCGGTGCGACGCCGATCAGCAGGAAGGCCGGCAGGAAGCAGAGGCCGAGCGGGCCGGTGGCCCAGACGGCCGCCCGGCGCGCCCGTGCCTGGGCCGACCGCCGGCGGCGGGCCCGGCTCTCGGCTGCCTCGGCCGTGACCGCAGCGACCACCGGGGCGCCGCTGGTGCCGGCCAGCTCCAGGCGCCTGGCCAGCCCCGCGGCCCCCGGCAGCCGCCCGAACCGGCCCCAGACGGCCGCCGGGTCGCCGCCGACCCGGAGCTCCGCCGCCGCCCGCAGCAGCGCCCGGCCGAGCGGGCCGTCCAGCGCGGCGCCGACCGCCCCCGCCGCCGCGCCCGGCGCAGCGCCGCCCGCCAGGCAGGCTGCCAACAGCTCGGTGGCCAGCGGTAGTTGCCGGTCCTCGACGGGCCGCCCCCGGCGCCGCAAGAGCGGCCGGAATCCGCCCCTGGCAGGCCGGGAACGAGCGCCCGCCGGCCCGGCCAGGCCCGCGAGCCCGTCTCGCGCCGGCCGGGCGGCCAGCGCGAACGCGACCGCGGAGACCGCGAACAGCACGGGCGGGAGCACCGCCGCCAGGGCGCTCACGCCCCGCCCCGTTCCGCCGCGCGGACCAGTGCCCGGCACCAGGCGACGCCGCCCCACTCGCACCCGACGCCGGCCAGCAGCAGCGTGTGGCCGAGCGACGAGCCGAGCAGGATCGCCACCGGGTCGACCCCCATCGCCGTGCCGAGCAGCAGCCCGAACACGGGCAGCACGGCGAGCGCCAGGGCGCTGGTGCGCGGCCCGGCCAGCTGGGCGCGCAGGTCGTCCTCCTGGTCGCGCTCGGCCCGCAGCGCGTCGGCCACCCGCTCCAGGCCGGTGGCGAGCGAGGCGCCGCCGGCGATCGCCACCTCCCAGCAGGCGGCCACCCCGCGCAGCCCGGCGGCCCCCGGCTGGGCCGCCGCGGCCGTGAGCGCCGCCGGCACGTCCCCGCCGTATCGGGCGGCGGCGAGCACCCCGGCGCCCGGCTCGCCGTGCTCGGCCACGCCGGCCGCGAGCACGGCGCCGCCCGGCTGCCGCCCGGCCCTGAGCTCGCCGGCGAGCGAGGAGCAGAAGGCGATGACGGCGGCCCGCCGCAGGTCGGCCTCGCGGCGCTCCACCACCCCGCGCCACCAGCGGACGACCAGCGGCGCGAGCAGCAGGGAGGCCAGCGGCGGCAGCCAGGAACTCCCCCACGCCCCGAGCAGCAGCCCGCCAGCCAGGCACCAGAGCACCGCCCGCCGCTCGCCAGGACCCGCCGGCCTTGGCACCGCGAGGCGCACCGACCACGGCGCCCGCCGCGGCTCGGGTGGGGCGGCGGCGCCGACCGCCGCCAGGCGGGCGCGGAACCGCCGGCTCGGGCCGTCGACCAGGAGCCACGCCCCGGCGCCCGCGCACAGCGCGGCGGCGAAGCCCACCAACTGCCCGCTCACGAGCCCGCACCCCCGCCCCTGGCGCAGAGCTCGGCGAGCCGACCCCAGCCGGGACCGTGCCGGAAGCCCTCCGGGCTCCAGCCGGCGGCCTGGACGGTGCGCACCAGGCCGCCGCCGTCCCGCTCCAGGACGTGGATCTCGGCGATCCGGCGCCGGCCGGTGGCCCGGTCCCGGCTGAGGTGGACGACGGCGCAGAGCGCGGCGGCGAGCTGGCTGTGCAGCGCGGCCCTGGAGAGACCGGCCGTGCTGCCGAGCGCCTCGAGCCGCGCCGGCACGTCCGCCGCGGCGTTGGCGTGGAGCGTGCCGCAGCCGCCCTCGTGGCCCGTGTTGAGGGCGGCGAGCAGGTCGGTGACCTCGGGCCCACGGCACTCGCCGACCACCAGCCGGTCGGGGCGCATCCGCAGGGCCTGGCGGACCAGGTCCCGGAGCGTGACGCGGCCGGCGCCCTCCTGGTTGGCCGGCCGGGTCTCCAGCCTGACCACGTGGGGGTGGCTGGGGCGCAGCTCGGCCGAGTCCTCCACGAGGACGATCCGCTCCCCGGGGTCCGTGAGGCCGAGCAGCGTCGACAGCAGGGTGCTCTTGCCAGAGCCGGTGCCGCCGCTGATCAGGAAGGAGAGCCGGCCGGCGAGGATGGCCCGCAGCAGCCGCTCGCCGCCCGGCGGCACGGTGCCGGCCGCGGTGAGCTCGGCCAGCGAGAAGGCGCGCGGCCTGACCACCCGCAGCGAGAGGCAGGGCGAGCCGACGACCACCGGCGGCAGCACCGCGTGCATCCGGGTGCCGTCCGGCAGCCGGACGTCGGCCCACGGCCTGGCGTCGTCGAGGCGGCGCCCGGCCGCGCCGGCGAGCCGCTGGGCGAGCCGGCGGATGGCGGCCGCGTCGGGGAACCGCACGGGGGCGCGCTCCAGGCCGTGGCCCCGGTCGAGCCAGACCTCGTCCGGCCCGTTGACCAGGACGTCGGTGATCCCGGGCTCGGCCAGCAGCGGTTGGAGCGGGCCGGCGCCCACCAGCTCGGAGCGCAGCGCGCGGACGATGGAGAGCACCGCCGAGTCGCCGAGCAGCCGGCCCTGGGCGCGGAGCGCCGCGGCCACCCGGCCAGGCGTGGGCTCGGCGCCCTCGGCGGCGAGCCGCAGCCGCACCTCCTCCAACAGCGCGGGCAGCTCCGGCAGTTCGGACACCTCGACGCCGGCGTCCGGATCGCAGTGGGCGGTGCGCGGGCCGGCCACGCCCGGCAGGATCGGGGTGCTCACGAGGCGGCCTCCAGGGCGGGCAGGGCGCGCTCGAGCAGCGCGGCCGAGAACCTGGCCAGCACGCCCCTGGGGTCGGCGCCCGGCGGCTCGCCGGCCTCGGCGGCCGTGCGCAGCCCGGGTTCGTCCGGCAGCTCGCCGGCCAGCGGCAGCCCGAGCACCCTGGCCAGCTCGGCGCCGGGCAGCCCGGCGCCCGAGGCGCGCGCCACCACCCGCAGATCCCGCACCAGCGCCCCGGCGGTGGCCACCACCCGCCGGGCCGCGGCGGCCGCCCGCAGCTCGCCTGGCACCACGATCAGCCCCAGGTCGAGGCTGGTCAGCGCCGCCGCCACCGACTCGTCCACCGTGCGCGGCAGGTCGACGACGACCAGGCCGCCGCCGCGCCTGGCGGCGGCGAGCACCGAGCGCATCGCCTCGACCGGCAGCCTGGCGACGTCCGAGCGGTCCCAGCTGAGCAGGCTGAGGCCGTGCGGCCTGGGCAGCGACTCGTCGAGCGCGGTGCCGGAGAGCCGCCCGCGCGCCGAGACGAACGCCGGCCAGCGCGGCCCCGCCGCGCCCTCGCCGCCGAACAGCAGGTCGAGGCCGCCGCCCAGCGGATCCCCGTCGACCAGGGTGGTGCGCCGGCCCTGCCGGGCCGCGGCCAGCGCCAGCGCGCAGGCCAGCGACGAGGCTCCGGCGCCGCCGCGCCCGCCGAGCACGCCGACGGTGAGCGCGGGCGGCCCGGCGGGCTCCACCGCGTCGGCGATGCGGTCGGCGAGCCAGCTCTCGTCGGACGGCAGGTGCAGCACCTGCTCCGCGCCCATCGCCACGCCGCGGGCCCAGATCGTGTGGTCGTCAAGATCCCGGCCGACCAGCAGCACGCCGGGCCGCCGGCCCGGCCAGTGGGCGGCCCCGGGCCTGGCGGCGGCCCGGTCGTCGCCGACCAGCACCAGCGGCGCCCGCTCCCAGCGGCCCGCCGGCGGCGGTTCGCCGGGCACCACCTCGGCCTCCGCCCCGGCCGCCGCGCACAGGCGCAGCAGGTCGTCCAGCAGTTCCTCGTCCTCGGTGAGAATCAGAATGGATTCGGCCATGTCCGTCCCCGTTCGCGCGGTGAGCTCCGTATCGCCTCCGCGGCCCCTTCGACCGCGGAGGTGACGCCCCGCGCCCGGCCGATCACCGAGCGCGTCGACGCCACGGCCCACGGTGCCGCCGATCGCCGGCCCGCGGGGATCCGGGCCGAAATCTGTGGACGGCCCCCAGCCTGTGGATAACTCGCTCACCCGATCTAGCTACTCAGGGTGATCTTCAGACGGGCCAGCCGGCCGCCACGGCACTGGATTCCGGCCGTCGCGCGCACCGCGGCCCCTGGCCGATCCGGGCAGAAAAAAGCCCCCGGACATGCGACGACCCCCGCCGGGGGGGAGAGCGGGGGTCGTCTTCCACGGCCGACTCGGGGGGGAGGAGTCGGACCGGGTTAGCACGGTCGCGAACGATCCGTGACTTCCATGGTGTACCCGAGAGCCCTCTCAGGCAAACCCACGCGCCCCAGCGTACGCCGAATGGCGGGCCGTATGCTCGGGGCGTGGAAACCCTGCCGCAGCCACGCACCGCCGCCTTCTTCGACCTCGACAAGACGGTCATCGCCAAGTCGAGCACGTTCACGTTCAGCCGGCACTTCTACCAGGGCGGTCTGATCAACCGCCGGGCCGTGCTCCGCACCGCCTACGCCCAGTTCGTCTATCTGCTCGGCGGCGCCGACCACGACCAGATGGAGCGGATGCGGGAGTACATGTCGGCGCTCTGCCGTGGGTGGAACGTGCGGCAGGTGCGGGAGATCGTCGCGGAGACGCTGCACCAGGTGATCGACCCGATCATCTACGACGAGGCCGCCTCGCTGATCGAGCGGCACCACGCGGCCGGCCGGGACGTGGTGATCGTCAGCTCCTCGGCCGCCGACCTGGTCGAGCCGATCGGCGAACTCCTGGGCGCCGACCGGGTGGTGGCCACCCGGATGGCGGTGGCGGACGGCCGGTACACCGGCGAGATCGACTACTACGCCTACGGCCCGACCAAGGCTGAGGCGATCACCGAGCTCGCCGCCTCGGAGGGCTACGACCTGGACCGCTGCTACGCCTACAGCGACTCGGCGACCGACATCCCGATGCTGGAGACGGTCGGCCACCCGCACGCCGTCAACCCGGACCGCGCGCTGCGCCGCGAGGCGGCCGCCCGCGAGTGGCCCGTCCTCGCCTTCGAGCGCCGGGTGCGGCTGAAGCAGCGGCTGCCCGCGCTGCCGCCGAGGCCTGCGCTCGCGGCGGGCGCCGCGGTGGCCGCCGCGGCCTGCGCCGCCGGCATCGTCTGGTACGCGAGCCGCAGGCGGACGGCCGCCCGCCGGGCCTGACTCGTTCCGCCGGCGGCGGGGCGCCGCTCAGGCGGCCCCGCGCTGCAGCGCCTCGCACACCGCGACCGACTCGCGGGCGCCCAGCTCGACGGCCCGGCCGCAGTGCGCGATCCAGCCCGCCACCCCGTCCCTGGTGCCCGAGGCGTAGCCGGCCAGCGCGGCCCGGTACCCGGCGCGCCCCGCCTCGGCGTGCCCGACCTCGGCTGGCGTCACGGACTTGGGGTCGAGCCCGCCGCCGACCAGCACGATCCGCTCGGCCGCCCGCGCCACCAGGCCGTTGTGGCTGACGAACGGGCGCAGCGCGGCCAGTTCGCCGTGCACCACGGCGGCCGTCACCAGCGCGGGCGCGCCGGAGCCCTGGCGCACGAGCCGGCCGAGCGCGTCGAGCCTGGCCGCGACCTCGGCGGCGTCCGGCGCCGGGCGTTCCGCGCCGTCGAGTTCGTCGTCCACCACCGGCTCGCCAGGCAGCCTGGGGCGGCCCACCGCGTCGTCCCGGACGGCGCCGCCGGCCGCCACCAGGTGCAGCCGCGCCAGCACCCGCAGCGGCGAGACCGGCCACACCGCGAGCGACTGGCCGGCCTCGGCGGTCAGCCGCAGCGCGGCGCCCACCGTGCGCGCCTCCGGGTCGGCGCCGAAGTCGCCGCGCCGCCGCACCTCTTCGAGCGCCCAGTCGGCGCCGGCCAGCGCCGCCGAGCCGCGGGCTCCGCGCAGCGCGGCCTCGGCGGCGATCTCCGGGCTGCGACGGCGCATCACCCGGTGGCCGTAGAGGCGGTCGACGGCGGTCCGCACGGCGTCGACGGCCTCGGTCACGCCGGGGAGCGCGGCCAGCGCCACCAGCGGATCCGCCTCGCGGTCGGCGGGCTCGGCGCGCTCGGCGCCGGGAGCACCTGAGGCGTCTGGGGCGTCTGGGTTCGGGGCGTCGGCGTTCATGGCACCGAAGCCTAGGCGGGCGCGGAACCCGGTGAACCATCAGGCACAAACCACACGTTCGGGTGGTCCCATCCCTCGGATGGTCCTGTTCCACCGCCCCGCCGGGCTACGCTAATGAACATGAAGATCGCTTTCGTAGGCAAGGGGGGCAGCGGGAAGACGACGCTGTCCTCGCTGTTCATCCGGCGGTTGGCGGCCCGGCGGGTCCCGGTCACCGCGGTGGACGCCGACATCAACCAGCACCTCGGCGTGGCGCTCGGTCTGACGGATGAGCAGGCGGCCGCGATGCCCCCGATGGGCGAGCGGCTCCCGCTGATCAAGGAGCATCTGCGCGGCGACAACCCGCGGATCCTCTCGGCCGAGACGATGATCAAGACCACGCCGCCTGGCGAGGGTTCGCGGCTGCTGCGGCTCGCCGAGGAGAACCCGATCTTCGACGCCTGCGCCCGCACCGTCCCGTTGGACGACGGCGCCGCCCGGCTGCTGGTCACCGGCCCGTTCACGGAGGACGACCTCGGCGTCGCCTGCTACCACTCCAAGACGGGCGCGGTCGAGCTGGTGCTCAACCACCTGGTGGACGGGCGCGGCGAGTTCCTGGTGGTCGACATGACGGCCGGCAGCGACTCGTTCGCCTCCGGCATGTTCACCCGCTTCGACATGACCTTCCTGGTGGCCGAGCCCACCCGCAAGGGCGTCTCGGTCTACCGCCAGTACCGGGACTACGCGCGGGACTTCGGCGTGGCGCTCGGCGTCGTCGGCAACAAGGTGCAGGGCCAGGACGACCTCGACTTCCTGCGCGCCGAGGTGGGCGACGACCTGCTGGTCGCCTTCGGCCACTCCGACTGGGTGCGGGCCCTGGAGCGCGGCGTCCAGCGGCCGTTCGCCGAGCTGGAGCCGGAGAACGCCCGGGCCCTCGACACGCTGTACGAGGCGGCCGACGCCTCCTACGCCGCCCGCGACTGGGAGCGGTACACGCAGCAGATGGTGCACTTCCACCTGAAGAACGCGGCGAGTTGGGGCAACGAGCGGACCGGGGCCGACCTGGCGGCCCAGGTCGACCCCGGTTTCACTCTCGCCGAGGCGCCGCGCCCCAGCCCTCAGCCGGCCTGACACCTCAGCCGGCCTGACTCCTCAGCGGGCCCGCGCCTGGGTGGCGGGCCGGCCCGGCACGGCGGGGGCGGCCAGCACCCCCGGCACGCCCTGGACGCCCAGCACGCCCTGTCCGGCCGGCGCGGCGGCCTGCTTCGCCGCGCCGAGGAACTCGGCCCAGCCGCCGGGCGGGGCCTCCCCGACGTCCAGGGCCCGCAGCCGGTCGAGCACCTCGGGATCCTGGGCGTCCAGCCAGTCGACGAGTTGCCGGAAGGAGACACAGCGCACGCCCTCCCGCGGGCACACGTCCCTGATGACGTCCTCGACGGCCCGCATGTAGATGCCGTCGTTCCAGTCCTCGAAGTGGTTGCCGATGATCAGCGGCGCCCGGTTGCCCTGGTGGGCGCGGTCGAACGCCTGGAGCAGCCCGCCGCGCATCTGTTCCTCCCAGACGGGGTGCATCGAGGGATCGCCGCTGCTCGGTCCCGACTGGTTGTACATGTAGTTGTAGTCCATCGAGAGGGTTTCGAAAGCCCGCCCGGGAACCGGGACTTCCTGGAGCGGGATGTCCCAGATACCCTCGGGGGTCCGCTCCGGCCAGACCTGACGGCCGCTGCCGCTCGAGTCGTAGCGGAAACCCATGTCGGTGGCCGCGGACAGGAGGTTCTGCTGGCCTTCCAGACAGGGCGTCCGGCCGCCGACCAATTCCTTGTCGTAATCGAAGGGAAGCGGTTCCAGATCCTCGAATCCCGTCGTGGTGCGCCAGTTCTTGACCATCCACTTCGCCTGCTCGGTCTCGTTCACCCAGTCCGCGGGCGACCAGTCGCCCACCCCGCCGGGGCCGCAGAAGTGGCCGTTGAAGTGGGTGCCGACCTCGCTGCCGTCCAGCCACGCGCCGCGCAGCTGCTCGATGGTGGCGTGGATGCTCTCGTCGCGGAGGTACCCGATGTCGGAGGCCCCGGTCGAGTGCCCGGGCGGCAGGTAGCTGGCCCGCTCGGCCTCGGGGAGCAGGTAGAGGCCGGAGAGGAAGTAGGTCATGTGCGCGTTGCTCTCCTTCGCCACCTGGCGGAAGTGCGAGAACAGCCGGTTGCCGTCCTCGCCCGCCCCGTCCCAGGAGAAGACGACGAACTGGGGTGGCTCCTCGCCGGGTTCGATCCGCTTGGCCTCCGGCTGGTTGGGCTGCGCCCCGACGTCGGCGGTCGAGCCGTCGCCGATCAGCCGCCCGGCCCGCTCCAGCGCCTCCCGCGACGGGGGCCCCGGGTGGTCTGGGGACACCTCGTTCCGCTTCTCCCGCTTCTTCTCCTCGCCGTCCGGTTCGTCGCCGGAGAGGCCGCAGCCTGCCATTCCCAGCATCAGGACGGCGACCGCCGACCATCGAGCCGCACGTTGTCCGCCCAAGACCACCATCGGTCCTCCCACACCTCTTCGGAACACCTTGTCCCAACTTCATAAGAGATGAAGAAGTGAGATGGTTATACGACAAGCGGATTGAATGATTAATTAACTCGATAGGAGTAATTCCGGGGCGGAACCTTTCCTCGAGTAGTCCGCGCCTTTACGCGCCATTACCCTTCATTTACTGACGCTTGAAACTGGCCATACCTTCACGGTCAGTCCCCTCGCCCTCCAAGGACCACAAGCCCCTCCCACGGACGGAGACGGAACATGTCCGCCTGCGCCCCCCACCGCTCCGACGTATCCGCGTCGATCTCCGTGTTCCTGATCGCGCTGCCGCTCTCCCTCGGCATCGCGCTCGCCACGGGTGCCCCGCTCCAGGCCGGCCTCGTCGCCGCCGCCGTCGGCGGGATCCTCGCCGGCGCGCTCGGCGGCGCGCCGCTCCAGGTCAGCGGCCCCGCCGCCGGGCTCACGGTGATCACGGCCGAGCTCATCCAGGAGTACGGCTGGCGCACCACCTGTGCGATCACCGTGCTCGCCGGCCTGACCCAACTGGCGCTCTCCGCGGTGCGGGTGGCCCGCGCCGCGCTGGTGGTCAGCCCCGCGATCGTGCACGGCATGCTCGCCGGCATCGGGATCACCATCGCCCTCTCCCAGCTCCATGTCGTCCTCGGCGGCAACCCGGAGAGCTCGGCGCTCGACAACCTGAGAGCGCTGCCTGGGCAGTTGGCCGATCCCCATCTCACGGCGCTGGCGATCAGCGGTCTCACGGTGACGGTGCTCCTCGCCTGGCCCCGGCTGCCAGGCCGGGCCGGCACCGCGCTGCGCCGGGGGGCGCCGGCCGCGCTCGTCGCGGTGGCCCTGGCCACCCTGCTCGCCTGGTCCCTGTCGCTGAGCGCGCCCCGGGTCGACCTGCCCTCCTGGAGCAGCCACGCGCTGGCCTCGCTGCCCGAGGGCCCGGTGCTCGGGCTGCTGGCCGCCGTGGTCACCATCACGCTGGTGGCCAGCGTCGAGTCGCTGCTCTCCGCCGTCGCGGTGGACAAGCTGGCGGCGGCCAGGCGGCGGGCCGGCGGGCCCGCGGTGCCCAGGGCCGACCTCGACCGGGAGCTGCGCGGGCAGGGCGCGGCCAACGTGGTGTCCGGGCTGCTCGGCGGGCTGCCGATCACCGGCGTCGCGGTGCGCAGCGCGGCCAACGTGGCGGCCGGCGCGGTCAGCCGCTGGTCGAGCATCCTGCACGGCTGCTGGGTGCTGCTCGCCACCGGGCTGCTCGTGGGGCTGCTGGAGCGGATCCCGCTTGCGGCGCTCGCCGCGCTGGTGGCGGTGATCGGCGTGCAGATGGTCAGCATCACGCACATCCGCACCGTCACCCGCCATCGCGAGGTGCTGGTCTACGGGGTGACGGCGGCGGCCGTCACCCTCCTCGGCGTGCTGGAGGGCGTGGGCATCGGGATCGCGGTGGCGGTCGTGGTCGCGCTGCACCGGCTCACCCACACCCGCATCAGCCACCAGCGGCTGCCCGGCGGCACCCATCGCCTGCGGGTCCGCGGCCAGTTGACGTTCCTGGCGGTGCCCCGGCTCACCAGGGCGCTCGCCCTGGTGCCGGAAGGCGAGCCGGCCGCCGTCGAGTTGGACGGCACCTTCATGGACCACGCCGCCTACGAGGCGCTGCACGACTGGCGGCTGGCCCACGCCGCGCACGGCAGCGTCGCGGAGGTCACCGGCAGGTCCGGGCAGCGGCTGCTCGGCGAGGAGGCCCCCGCGCACCACTGCCGGCCCTGGCTCCCCTGGCGCAACCACCAGTGCACGGCCGCGCCGCCGCCGGTGGCCGGCAGTCCGGGGCCGCTGCTGGCCGATGGCCACCATCCGGACCAACTGCTGGTCGGCGTGCGGAACTTCCAGCGCACCACCGCGCCACTCGTGCGGCCGGAGCTGGCCCGTCTCGCGGACGAGGGGCAGCGCCCGGGCGAGCTGTTCATCACCTGCGCCGACTCCCGCCTGGTCACCAGCATGATCACGTCGAGCGGCCCGGGCGATCTGTTCACCGTGCGCAACGTGGGCAACCTGGTCCCGCCGCCCGGCACCGAGTCCGCCGACCACTCGGTGGGCGCCGCCATCGAGTACGCGGTCAACGTGCTGCGGGTGCGGTCCATCACGGTCTGCGGCCACTCGGGCTGCGGCGCGATGCACGCCCTGGAGTCGCGCGGCACGCCGGGCCCCGCCGAGCCGTCGTCGGTCGACGAGGCGGAGGCGGCCGCGAGTTCGCTCGACCGCTGGCTGCGCCACGGCCGGCCGAGCCTGCTCCGGCTCGACGGGGCGGACGGCGCGGCGCCCCGGCTCGACGGCCGGCCGGCGGCCGACACCTTGGAGTCCCTCTGCCTGTCCAACGTGCTCCAGCAGCTCGACCACCTCGCGCTGCACGAGTGCGTGGCGCGGCGGATGGCCGAGGGCGAGCTCGACCTGCGCGGCATGTACTTCCACGTCGGCGAGGCCCAGGCGTACGTGCTGAACCGGGGCGAAGCGGCCGGCGGGGCACCGGTGTTCACCGCGGTGCGCCCGGACGACGAGCGCCAGCCCGAGCCGTGCCCCGAGCCGCTGCCCGGCTGACCGCCCGTCACACCCCACGAGACGCCCGTGGGCGCCGCTCGGCGCGCGTCCACGGGCCGCTCACCGCACCTCGGCGCCGTTCACCGCATTCCGCCGCTACTGGTCTACACCACTCGCCCGGTTGCCCTTGTCAAAGCCCAGGCGGACTGATGAGGTGTGCCCTGGGACACACCGGTACGCCGTGGTACGCCAGAGGGAGATGTCGTGAGTAAAGAGAGCCTGGCCAATCTCATGACGGAGGAGCGGCGGTTCGCTCCCCCCACCGAGCTGGCCGCCCACGCCAACGTCACCGCCGCCGCCTACGAGGCGGCCGGCGCCGACCGGCTGGCGTTCTGGGCCGAGCAGGCCCGCCGGCTCAGCTGGGAGCGGGAGCCCACCAAGACGCTCGACTGGTCCAACCCGCCGTTCGCCAAGTGGTTCGCCGACGGCCGGCTGAACGTGGCGTACAACTGCGTGGACCGGCACGTCGAGGCCGGCCACGGCGACCGGGTGGCGATCCACTTCGAGGGCGAGCCCGGCGACTCACGCGCCATCACCTACGCCGAGCTCCAGCGCGAGGTGTCCAGGGCCGCGCACGCCCTCACCGAGCTGGGCGTCGAGGCCGGCGACCGGGTCGCCATCTACCTGCCGATGATCCCCGAGGCCGTCTTCGCGATGCTGGCCTGCGCCCGGATCGGCGCCCCGCACTCGCTGGTGTTCGGCGGGTTCTCCGCCGACGCGCTGGCCACCAGGATCGTCGACGCCGACGCCCGGGTCGTCATCACCTCGGACGGCGGCTGGCGTCGCGGCGCCCCCGCGGCGCTGAAGCCCGCGGTGGACGAGGCGCTGACCCGCCCGGGCACCGAGGCCGTGCGCAGCGTGCTCGTCGTCCGCCGCACCGGCCAGGAGGTGCCGTGGCGCGAGGGCCGGGACGTGTGGTGGCACGAGCTGGTGGACCGTCAGCCCGAGGAGCACACCCCGCAGGCGTTCGACGCCGAGCACCCGCTGTTCATCCTCTACACCTCGGGCACCACGGGTAAGCCCAAGGGCATCCTGCACACCACCGGCGGCTATCTGACCCAGGTGGCGTACACGCACCACGCGGTCTTCGACCTCAAGCCCGAGTCCGACGTCTACTGGTGCACCGCCGACGTCGGCTGGGTCACCGGGCACTCCTACATCGTCTACGGCCCGCTGGCCAACGGCGCCACCGAGGTGCTCTACGAGGGCACCCCCAACACCCCGCACAACGGCCGCTGGTGGGAGATCGTCCAGAAGTACGGCGTCACCCTCCTCTACACCGCGCCGACCGCGATCCGCACCTGCATGAAGTGGGGCGACGACGTCCCGGCCGGCTTCGACCTGAGCAGCCTGCGGCTGCTCGGCTCGGTCGGCGAGCCCATCAACCCCGAGGCGTGGATCTGGTACCGGAAGCACATCGGCGGCGACCGCGTGCCGGTCGTGGACACCTGGTGGCAGACGGAGACCGGCGGCATCATGATCAGCCCGCTGCCCGGCGTCACCCACGCCAAGCCGGGCTCTGCCCAGGTGCCGCTGCCCGGCATCAGCGCCACCGTGGTGGACGACGACGGCAACGAGGTGGCGAACGGCTCGGGCGGCTATCTGGCGCTCACCGAGCCGTGGCCTTCCATGCTCCGCACCATCTGGGGCGACGACCAGCGCTACCTCGACACCTACTGGGCCCGGTTCCCCGGCCGCTACTTCGCGGGCGACGGCGCCAAGAAGGACGCGGACGGCGACATCTGGCTGCTCGGCCGGGTGGACGACGTGATGTTGGTGTCCGGGCACAACATCTCCACCACCGAGGTGGAATCGGCGCTGGTCTCGCACCCCGCGATCGCGGAGGCCGCCGTCGTCGGCGCCACCGACCCGCAGACCACCCAGGCCATCGTGGCGTTCGTGATCCTGCGCGGCGGCGCCGCCGAGGACCCGGGCCTGGTGGACGAGTTGCGGGCGCACGTCGCCAAGGAGCTGGGGCCGATCGCCAAGCCGAAGCGGATCCTGCCGGTCGACGAGCTGCCCAAGACCAGGTCGGGCAAGATCATGCGCCGGCTGCTGCGGGACGTCGCGGAGAACCGGGAGCTGGGCGACGTGACCACGCTGACCGACTCCTCCGTCATGGACCTCATCCAGGCCAAGCTGCCGACGGCGGCCAGCGAGGACTGAACCGGGGCTCAGTGGCTCGGTGGTACCAGGGGCGTCCGGTGTGGGCCGGGCGCCCCTATACCATTTGTGGCATCGCTCCCCGAGGCCGACATGGGGGCACTCCCCCGAGCACTCCGTGCAGGGGGCACCCCCACCCAGCCGTGGCTGGGGCGGGTCGGGGGCCCGGTCCGCGTCAGGCCGCACGTACTGTCTCGTGGACCGGAGGCAACCGCCTCCGGGGGAGACGCGTCCTGGAGAGAGAAGAGGGAGAGACTCGATGACCGCTGCCGACGAGGGCCGGAGCCTGGGAGAGCTGGTCGCCTCGGCCACCGCCGAGCTGTCGGGCCTGGTGCACGACGAGATCGCGCTGGCGAAGGCCGAGGTGCGGCAGGACGTCAGGCGGGCGCTGCTCGGCAGCGTGGCGGGCGTGGTGGGCGCGGTGCTCACGATCTTCGCGGTGCCGCTGTTCAGCTTCGCGCTGGCCTTCTGGATCCACAACTGGTGGGGGGTCTCGCTGGCCCTCTCCTGCACCATCGTCGGCGGCTTCTACGTGCTGCTCGCGCTGGCGCTCTTCCTGCTGGCCAAGGCGAAGTTCGGCCGGATCGCGCCGCCCGAGCGCTCGATCCGCTCCGCCAAGGAGTCGGCTTCCGTACTGTCGGGCGTCAGGCCGCGTCCGCGCGCCGTCTCCGCCGACGAGGCAGGCTCCTCCGTATGACAGCGGCCGACCAGTCAGGTATGGGCTCCTCGGTCGTCCTGCGGGACGGTCCCTGGACCCATCGTCATGTCGCCGCCAACGGGGCGCGCTTCCACATCGCGGAGCTCGGCGAGGGCCCGCTGGTGCTGCTGGTGCACGGGTTCCCGCAGTTCTGGTGGGCCTGGCGGCACCAGCTCACCGCGCTGGCCGACGCCGGCTACCGGGCGGTGGCGATGGATCTGCGCGGGGTGGGCGGCAGCGACCGGACGCCGCGCGGCTACGACCCGGCCAATCTGGCGCTCGACATCACCGGGGTGATCCGTTCGCTCGGCGAGCCGGACGCGGCGCTCGTCGGCCACGACCTCGGCGGCTACCTCGCGTGGACGGCGGCCGTGATGCGTCCCAAGCTGGTGCGCCGGCTGGCCGTCGCCTCGATGCCGCACCCGCGCAGTTGGCGTTCCGCGCTGTTGAAGGACCCACGGCAGACGGCGGCCAGCTCCTACATCTGGGGCTTCCAGCGGCCCTGGCTGCCCGAGCGGCAGCTGGTGGCGGACGACGCCGAGGCGGTGGGCAGGCTGCTGCGGGACTGGTCGGGGCCGCGCCAGCCGGAGCCTTCGAGCGTCGAGGTCTACCGGCAGGCGATGTCGATCCCGTCGACGGCGCACTGCGCGATAGAGCCCTACCGCTGGCTGGTGCGGTCGATCGCCCGCCCCGACGGCGTCCAGTTCAACCGGCGGATGAAGCGGCCGGTGCAGGTGCCGACGCTCCATCTGCACGGCTCGCTCGATCCGGTGATGCGCACCAGGAGCGCGGCGGGCTCGGGCGAGTACGTGGAGGCGCCCTACCGCTGGCGCCTGTTCGACGGCCTCGGGCACTTCCCGCACGAGGAGGACGCGGTGGCGTTCAGCGCGGAACTGGTCGACTGGCTGCGGGACCCGGAGCCGGACCGCCGCTAGCGGCTCCGCCGGCCCCCTTCCCGCCCTGGCCGCACGCGCCGGCCGCATAGGCCAGCGGCATAGGCCGGCCGACTTCGCTTCCGGGAGGTTACTGACCTTGGAAGCGGGCAGGGACGAGGGTATGGGCTGGCACGACTACCGTGACGTGGCACGTGATCGACGCGGCGCTGGCGCCGCAACGCGGGCGCGGCTCAGCGCCGCGAGGCGGGCGAGGGGCGGGGCCCTGCCGGATCCGGGGATCGGATTTCCCGTCATCCTGCGCCGGCGCGCCCGCTGGGTGGGCGTGCGGTTGCGGCACCCGCGCGGCTGACCCCGCGGCCGCTCCCCCGCGACTGAACTCCGCGGCTGACGCAGCTGAACTCCGCGGCCGGCCGCGGCACTCCCGACCGGGCTCCTATATCGCGCAGCCCTGGGTGTCGACGCGCCCCTCGGTGGCGCGCCCCAGGGCGATCAGGTCGGCCACCTCGTCGTTGGTCAGCGCGTATCCGGTGTCGGCGTCGTCGAGCGACTTGGCGAAGATCACGCCGAACACCCGGCCGTCCGGGGTGAGCAGCGGGCCGCCCGAGTTGCCGGGGCGCACGGTGCTGAACACGGAGTAGATGTCGCGGCGGATCGACGACGTGCGGTAGATGTCAGGGCCGTTGGCCTCGAAGCGCTCCCGGACCCGGGCGGCGCGCACGTCGAAGGGGCCGCTCTCGGGGAAGCCCGCGATGATGGCGTCGTCGCCGGTGACGGCGTCGTCCGGGGCGAACTGGAGCGGTGGCGCGTCGAGCCCCGGCACGTCGAGCACGGCGACGTCGCGCTGCGGGTCGTAGATGACGACCTCGGCGTCGAGGAGCGGGCCCTCGCCGCCCACCTGCACGGTGGGCTCGGTGACGCCGCCGACGACGTGGGCGTTGGTCATCACGCGCCCGGAGGCGAAGACGAAGCCGGTGCCCTCCAGGACCTTGCCGCAACTGGTGGCGGTGCCCTCGACCTTGACGATGGACCGTTTCGCCGCCTCGACCGCGGGGCTGGCGGCGAGCGAGGCGTCGGGCGGCGGGACGACCGTGATGGTCTCGTCGGCGAAGGGGGCGAAGACCTGGGGGAAGCCCTGTTGGGCGAGAACCGAACCGAAGTCCGCGAACCAGGTGTTGGCGGCCTCGGGGAGGACGCTGGAGACGCCGAGCAGGACCCGCGAGTCTCGCACCTCGCGGCCCACCGTGGGCAGCGTGGTCATCGCCAGCGCGGAACCTATCAGCCAGGCGACCAGCAGCATGGCGAGCACGTTGACCAACGCGCCGCCGGTGGCGTCCAGCGCGCGGGCCGGGGACCAGGTGATGTGCTCGCGCAGCCGGTTGCCCCAGTGGGTGGTGAGGGCCTGTCCGATGGAGGCGGCGAGGAGAACGATCACGACGGCCGCGATCACCGCCGCGTCGGCCGGCTGGGAGGTGTCGTTCATCTCCCGCCAGACCAGGGGCAGCACGTAGATCGCGGCTAAGCCGCCGCCGACGAAGCCCGTCACGGACAGGACTCCGATCACGAATCCCTGCCGGTAGCCGATCACGGCGAACCAGATCCCGGCCAACACCAGCAGCACGTCGAGGACGTTCATGACGGATACCGTCTCACGCGCCGTGGTCGAGTGGGATCTCCCGCTCGTGATCCCAGGGTTCCTCCCATCCGGCGTGGTGCAGGATCCGGTCGATCAGGCCGGCGGTGAACCCCCACACCACGGTGTCCGCGACCTCGAAGCACGGGCCGCGGTAGCCACTCGGGTGCAGCGCCGTGCCGCGCATGGCCGCGCTGGCGAGCACGGTGACCGGCACGGTGAAGACCCGGGCCGTCTCGGCCGGGTCCATCGGGGCCACCGGGGAGGGGGCGCGCCACCAGCCGAGCACGGGTGAGACGACGAAGCCGCTGACCGGGATGTAGAGGCGGGGCAGGGTGGCGAAGATCCGCACCCCCGCGGGGTCGAGCCCGGTCTCCTCGGCGGCCTCGCGCAGCGCGGCCCGCAGCGGGCCCTCGCCCTCCGGGTCGCCGTCCTCGGGGTCGAGCGCGCCGCCGGGGAACGAGGGCTGGCCGGCGTGTGCGCGGAGGCTGGTGGCCCGCTGGAGCAGCAGCAGCTCTGGACCGCTCGCGCCCTCGCCGAACAGCACGAGCACGGCCGACTGCCGGCCGCCCTGCGGCGGCGGCAGCCAGCGGCTCAGCTGCCCCGCCGTGATGGTGCGGGCGACGCGCGCCAGAGGCCGCAGCCAGTCGGGGAGCCCCTCGGGGCCGACCCGGTGGATGTCGACTTCGTGCGCGCTGGTCATGGGCTTCCTAGGGGTCGGACCGCTGGGACGTGCGAGGTGACGAGGTGACGAGGCGGACGGGCCGCCCGCTCAGGGGGCGGCGGCCGGCGCCGGCTTGCCCGGGTAGTCGGCCGGGGGCCGGAGCCGCTGCCCCGGCTGGCCCGCCAGCTCGTACTTGAGCAGCGACTTCGCCTTCTCGGGATCCGTCTCGCCCTCGCCGTACGAGGGGCACAGATGCGCGACGGGGCAGGCGCCGCACGCGGGCTTACGGCTGTGGCAGATGCGGCGGCCGTGGAAGATGACGTGGTGCGAGAGCATCGTCCACTCCTTCTTGGGGAAGATCTCGCCGACCGCGGCCTCGATCTTCTCCGGCTCCGTCTCCTCCGTCCACTTCCAGCGGCGGACGAGGCGCTGGAAGTGGGTGTCGACGGTGATCCCCGGCCTGCCGAACGCGTTCCCCAACACCACGTGGGCGGTCTTGCGGCCCACGCCGGGCAGCCGCACCAGGTCGTCGAGGCGGCCGGGGACCTCGCCGCCGAAGTCGTCGCGCAGGGCCGCGGAGAGGCCGATCAGCGACTTCGTCTTGGAGCGGAAGAAGCCGGTGGGCCTGATGATCTCCTCGACCGCCGCCGGATCGGCCGCCGCCAGGTCCTCGGGGGTCGGGTAGGCGGCGAAGAGCTTGGGGGTGGTCTGGTTCACCCGGAGATCGGTGGTCTGCGCCGAGAGCACGGTGGCCACCAGCAACTCGAACGGATTCTCGAAGTCGAGCTCGGGGTGGGCGTAGGAGAAGACCTCGGCCAGCACCCGGTTGATCTTCCTGGCCCGGCGCACCATGGCGACCCGGCTCTCCGGCCGCCCCGCGCCGACCCCGCGGGCGGCCCCCGGTCGCCCACGCGGAGCAGTGCGTTCGCTCTCGGCGGAATCCTGGGTTGTGTTCACCCGCCCGGCTCCCTTCCTCGTGATTCCCTCACGACTCGCTCACGGTGCCACCGCACGGCCGTTCCCCGGCCGTTGGGCACCCGGCCAGCGTAAACGGCGGCACTGACATTCGTGCCGGCCTCCACCGAATCACTGCTCGAACGGGGCCCTGGCGTAGGAGAAGGCGTTCCGGTAGGTCAGACTTGTGACTGATAGCACTGCCGGAGCGTCCGGCATGATGAAGGGCGTGATCGCGCCCCACCGCCAGGCGCACCCCGGCCGATAAGGAGAGGAACTCGTGGACGACGTTCTGCGGCGCGCCCCGCTCTTCGCGGCGCTCGATGACGAGCAGGCCGCTGAGCTGCGCGCTTCCATGACCGAGGTGACGCTGGCCCGCGGCGACACCCTCTTCCACGAAGGAGACCCGGGCGACCGGCTCTATGTGGTCACGGACGGCAAGGTCAAGCTGCACCGCACCTCGCCCGACGGCCGGGAGAACATGCTGGCGGTGCTCGGCCCAGGTGAGCTGATCGGCGAGCTGTCCCTCTTCGACCCGGGCCCGCGCACCGCCACCGCCACCGCGGTCACCGAGGTGCGGCTCCTCGGCCTCGGCCACAGCGACCTCCAGCCGTGGCTCAGCGCCCGCCCCGAGGTCGCCGCCGCGCTGCTGCGCGCCGTGGCCCGCCGGCTGCGCAAGACCAACGACCAGATGTCCGACCTGGTCTTCTCCGACGTGCCAGGCCGGGTGGCGCGCGCGCTGCTCGACCTCTCGCGCCGCTTCGGCGTGCAGTCGGAGGAGGGCATCCACGTGGTGCACGACCTCACCCAGGAGGAGCTGGCCCAGCTGGTCGGCGCCTCCCGCGAGACCGTCAACAAGGCGCTGGCCGACTTCGCGGCCCGCGGCTGGCTGCGGCTGGAGGCCCGGGCCGTGATCCTGCTGGACATCGAGCGGCTGGCCCGCCGCTCGCGCTGAGCGGGCGCGGCGGTTCCGGCTCAGTTTGCTCGGATCAGGCTGCTCGGCTCAGGCCGCTCAGATCAGGCCGTGCTCGCGCAGGTACTCGAGCTGCGCGAGCACGGACAGCTCGGCCGCCGGCCAGAGCGAGCGGTCCACGTCCGCGTAGACGTGGGCCACGATCTCCGGCGCGGTGCGGAGGCCGGCCTCGTGGGCCGTCTCCACCTCGGCCAGCCGCTTGGCGCGGTGCACCAGGTAGTAGTCGATCACGCCGCCCGGATCGCGCAGCGTCGGACCGTGCCCCGGCAACACGACCACCAGCCCGGCCCGTTCGGCGAGTTCGCGCAGCCCGCGCAGCGAGTCGAGATACTCGCCGAGCCGGCCGTCCGGGTGGGCGATGATCGTGGTGCCCCGGCCGAGCACGGTGTCCCCGGTGAGCAGGGCGTCGTCGGCCGGCAGGTGGAAGGACAGCGAGTCCGCGGTGTGCCCTGGCGTGCCCACCACCTCGATCTCCAGGCCGGCCACCCGGACGACGTCCCCCGCGGCCAGCCCCTCGTCGCCGAGACGCAGCCGCGGATCGAGCGCCCGCACCCGGCTGCCGCCGGTCAGCTCGGCGAACCGGGCGGCGCCCCCGCTGTGGTCCGCGTGGCCGTGCGTCAGCAGCGTGACCGCCACCCGGCGGCCGGCGCGCTCCACGGCCTCGGCGACCCGCCGCAGATGGGCCTCGTCCGCCGGCCCCGGATCGACGACCACGGCCTCGGCGGCGCCCGGCTCGGCCAGGATCCAGGTGTTGGTGCCGTCCAGCGTCATGGGCGACGGGTTGGGCGCCAGCAGGCGGAAGGACCGCTCGGTGACGGGCCCCTCCCGCACCGCCTCGTCGGGCCGCCCAGGTGGCTCGGCCGCGTCGGTCATCTCCTCCGCTCCTCCCCGCGCTCCTCGCGTTCCTCGGCGCCCGGCGGCGCTTCCGTCGGCAGCCGCTTCTCGAACTCCTCATACCCCGGCCAGCTCAGCACCACCTCGTCGCCCACCAGCCGCGCCCTGGCCAACACCGGCTCGGGCTCGCCGCCGGCGGCGGCCGCGGCCAGCGCGGAGGCGACCGTCTGGTGCGGCAGCAGCTGCCGCAGGGTGGCCACGGTGGGCGGCATCATCAGCAGCTCGCCGCGCTCGTAACCGGCCACGGCCGCCGCCGGCGGCAGCCACTCGGTCCGGTCCGCCTCGGTCGAGGCGTTCCCGGCGCGCTGGCCGGGCGGGAGCGCCGCCACGAAGAACCAGGTGTCGTAGCGCCGCGCCTCGAACTCCGGCGTGATCCACCGCGCCCACGCCCCCAGCAGGTCGCCACGCACCACAAGGCCCCGTCTGGCCAGCAGCTCGGCGAACGGCGCCCGCCGGTCCTCGTCGTCCGCCGCCGCGAAGAGCCGCCCAGGATCGGCGGCCGGCGCGGCGAGCAGCACACCCGTCTCCTCGAACAGCTCCCGGACCGCGGTGCGCCGGACGGACCCGTCGTCCGGCTCCGCCGAACCGCCCGGGTAGGCGTGGGCACCGCCCGCGAACGCCATCGACGTGCGCCGGCGCAACAGGAACACCTCGAGCCCGGCCGCGCCGTCCCGCAACAGCAGCACGGTGGCCGCCCGCCGCGGCTCCACCGGCGTCAACTCGCCCCGGGCCAGCGCCCTGATCCGCTCCGGCCACTCGGGCGGGAACCACTGCCCGCCGACCCGGCCACGCCCCGCCCGCGCCTGGCCCACGCCGCCGATCTCGCCGTCACTCATGCCGTGCCCACCCTCTCACTCCCTCGCCCATGAGAAGTGGATGCTACGGCCGAGCATAGATTCCGGGTCTGACAGCCGTGTGAACTCATGACAGCCTCACCCAAGGAGTCTTCATGACCGACACGACCCGACGCCGCCCCTCCCCCCGCCGCGCGCTGCTCGCCGCGGCCGCCATCGCCGCCTCGGTCACCGCCGTGCTGACGGCACCGGGCAGCGCGGTCGCCGGCGGCCTGGAACCGCTGCTCGTGGCGCCGTACGAGCGCGTCGAGATCAACGACGCCAACGTGATGGGCCTACTCCCCGAGGGGCGGCAGAACTTCGTCGTCAGCGAACCCGCGAGCTTCGAGGAGGACATCGAGGCCGCCAAGCAGCGGCCTGCCAACGGCATCCGGCCGAACAGCATCAGCAGCAGCGTGGCCCGCGAAGACGGCATGACCACGCTCGTCTACGGCGCCTGGCGGCTGGACGAGATCCCCTCCGAGATCGTCGTCTACCCGGAGGGCGAGGACTGGGGCTACGGCGCCCAGCTGGTGGTCCTTGAGGACGAACCGGGCTGGGGCACCTACTACTTCGACGCCTCGCGCTACCAGGACGAGCGGCTCGGGGAGCTCACCATCGTCGCCTACGACGAGAACCACGAGGTGTTCGACGAGATCGAGATCGATCGCCCCTGGTTCTGAGCGGCGTAGCCGCCCCCGCTGCCCCTGACCGCTCCACCGAACCCCCGGATGGCTCTTGGACACCCGCGCTGAGGTCGAGTTCACGGAGTTCACGGTCAGCCGCTGGCCACGGCTGCTGAGAACGGCCTACCTGCTCACCGGCAGCCACCACGACGCCGAGGACCTGGTGCAGGCCGTGCTCGCGAAGGTCTACGTGAAATGGGACCGGGTGCGGAGGGCGGCCGATCCCGACGCGTACGCGTGGCGGATGCTGATCAACGCGCACCGGGACCGGGCGCGGCGGCTCAGACTCCGCGAGTGGCCGCTTTCGTTGCTGCCGACGGCGGAGGGGTTCGCCGGCGGGGACGACAGCGGCCCCGACCCGGCCGACGAGATCGCCGATCGCGACGCCCTCGTCCGCGCGCTGCGGCGGCTGCCGCCGCGGCAGCGCGCGGCGGTGGTGCTGCGGTACGTCGAGGACCGCTCGGAGACCGAGGCGGCCCGGCTGCTCGGCACCCGGGTGGGCACGGTGCGGAGCCAGGCCGCCCGCGGCCTGGCGAAACTGCGCGAGGACCGGGGCGTGCGGGGGATGCGGTCCTCGGGGGCCGGCGAGGAGAGGACGGAGGTGATCGCCGATGGTGGTCCCGGACGAGCGTGAGGGCGCGGGCGCGGACTCCGGTGCCGGGGTGATCGGCGCGACGCTGCTGGCCGCCGCCGTCGCCCTGGCGCTGGGGCCCGCGCCGCTGGACGAGATCCGCGGGCGCGGCCGCCGCGCCCGGCTGCGGCGCCGG
>NZ_BAAGPR010000120.1:0-23068 GCF_054783955.1 Streptomyces mayteni
CGCCCTGCGCGCCGCCGCCGGCCGGCACCCCGCCGCGGCCCGGGCCGCGGCGGCCAGAAAGGCGCCGCCGCCGGCGCCCCGCCCTGCACCCAGGACACCACAGGACCGCGCTGGAGCGCCGCTTCGCCCGCCTCGGCTGGGTGTTCGCGACGCCCGCGCTGTTCGTCGTGCTGGCGGTCACGCTCTTCCCCATCGTCTTCTCCGTCGCCATGAGCCTGAGCAACGTCCAGGTCTCGTCCGACGGCTTCCGGCTCTCCGGGATCACCGCGGAGAACTACTCGATGCTGCTCGGCTCGGAACGCTGGCGCCAGGCGCTGCTGTTCACCGTGCTCTACACCGTCGGCACCGTCCTCGCCGAGCTGGTGCTCGGCACCATCGTCGCCCTGGTGCTCGAACGGCTCAGCGCCGGCCGCGGCTGGATGATGGCCCTGCTGCTGCTCCCCTGGGCCATGATCACCGTCGTCTCGGCCCAGCTGTGGGCCTACATGTACAACGGCGTCTACGGGGTGCTGACGTCGGTGGTCGAGGGGGTGACCGGCTCGGCGCCGCAGTTCCTCGGCACGCCGGGGCCCGCCGTCGTCTCGATGGCCGTCGCCGACATCTGGAAGACCACCCCGTTCGTGGCGATCATCGTGCTGGCCGGGCTGATGATGCTGCCGCGCGAGGTCACGGAGGCGGCCCGGGTGGACGGCGCGGGGCCGTGGACCGCGTTCTGGCGGGTCAGGCTGCCGCTGCTGCGGCCCGCGCTGACCATCGCCGTGCTGTTCCGGATCCTCCAGGCGTTCGGCATCTTCGACCTGCCCTTCGTGCTCACCGGCGGCGGCCCGGGCAACGCCACCGAGTCCCTGGCCCTGCTCGGCTGGCAGGTCATGTTCACCAACCTGGACTTCGGTCCCGGCGCGGCGGTGGCCGCCAGCACCGCGGGCCTGGTGCTGGTCGGCTGTCTGGTCTTTCTGCGGGCGTTCAAGTCCCGCGTCGGCGACGAGGAGGCCGGGGCATGACGACGGCGGCGAGGGAGACGACGGCCACCGGGGCGCCCGGCGGCGAGCCCTGGGGCGCGCGGGCCGGCCGGCTGCTGCGGGCCGTGCTCAGCTGGCCCAACGTGGCCGCGCTGGTCGTCGCCGCCTTCGTGGCGGCCCCCCTCTACTGGATGGCGGCCACCTCGCTCAAGCCGCCGGAGGAGATCGGCACCCACCCGCCCACCGCCTGGCCCGAGCACGCCACCTGGGCCAACTACCGGGACGCCTTCACCGACAACCACTTCGGCACCTATCTGCTCAACTCGGTGCTGGTCTCGGTGATCGCCACCCTGCTGGTGCTGAGCCTGAGTTCGTTCGCCGGCTACGCCCTGGCCAGGCTGCCGCTGCGCGGCAAGGCGCCGATCATGGTGGCGCTGCTGATGATCTCCCTCTTCCCCACCATCGCCCTGGCCGCCCCGCTCTTCCTGCTGATGCGCGACGTGGGCTGGCTCAACAGCTACCAGGGCCTCATCCTGGTCTACACGGCGCTCAACGTGCCGTTCGCGATCTGGATTCTGCGGAACTTCTTCCAGAGCATCCCCAAGGAGATGGAGGAGGTCGCGTGGGTGGACGGCGCCTCGCCGCTGCGCACCGTGCTCTCCGTGATCCTGCCGCAGGCCACGCCTGGCGTGTTCACGGCAGCCATCTTCACCTTCACCGCCTGCTGGACCGAGTTCCTGATCGCGCTGACCCTCAACACGGCGGACCGCTACCGGACCATGCCGGTCGGACTCGCGTTGTTCGGCAGCCAGTTCACCGTGCCCTACGGGACGATCTTCGCCGCCGCGACCGTGTCGGTGCTGCCCATCGCCCTGCTGGTCCTGATCTTCCGGCGCGCCGTGGTCTCCGGGCTGACCGCGGGCGCCGTCAAGGGCTGAGCGTCCTCGAGAAAGGTGTCCCGCTGCCATGTCGCCCTTCCGTCCCGTCCCGTCCTGGCTGGCCGACGCCGTGCTCTACCAGATCTATCCGCAGAGCTTCGCCGACTCCGACGGCGACGGCGTCGGCGACTTCGACGGCGTCACCGCGCACCTTGACCATCTGGCCTGGCTCGGCGTCAACACCGTCTGGCTCAACCCCTGCTTCGCCTCGCCGTTCCGCGACGCCGGCTACGACGTCTCCGACTACCTCTCCCTCGCCCCCCGCTACGGCACCGACGACGACCTGGCCAGGCTGGTGGAGACGGCCAGGGGCCACGGCATCCGGGTGATGCTCGACCTGGTCGCCGGGCACACCTCGGACCAGCATCCCTGGTTCCTCGCCGCCGCCGAGGACCCGGGCAACGACCGCTACATCTGGGCCGAGGGCCGGCCGCCACGCTTCGTGGCGTCCCCCGGCAGCCGGCCGGGCAGCTATCTGCCGAACTTCTTCGACAGCCAGCCCGCCCTCAACTTCGGCTACGCCCGCACCGACCCGGCCGAGCCCTGGCGCCAGCCGATCGACGCCCCGGGGCCGCAGGCCAACCGGATGGCGCTGCGCGGCGTCATGGACCACTGGCTGCGGCTCGGCCTCGCCGGCTTCCGCGTCGACATGGCGCACTCCCTCGTCAAGGACGACCCGGAGCTGGTGGAGACCTCCACGCTCTGGGCCGAGCTGCGCCGTTGGCTGGACGACACCCACCCGGAGGCGGCGCTGCTCGCCGAGTGGGGCGACCCGGCGGTCTCCGTGCCGGCCGGCTTCCACTCCGACTTCTTCCTCCAGTTCGGCGGCCCGTCCGACGGGCTGCCGCTGCGCTCGCTGTGGAACAACAACCAGGGCACCGTGGCCGACCACTGGACGCAGCGCCACTGCTTCTTCGACGCGGAGGGCGGCGGCACGGCCGAGACGTTCGTCGAGGCGTGGTCCACCGTCAGCTCGGTGATCGGCGACCGCGGCCACATCACCCTGCCCACCGCGAACCACGACTTCTCCCGGCTCGCCTGCGGCCCGCGCACCGCGGAACAGCTGCCGCCGGCCTTCGCGTTCCAGCTGACCTGGCCCACCCTGCCGGCCATCTACTACGGCGACGAGATCGGCATGCGGTTCGTCCCCGACCTGCCCGACCACGAGGGCAGCCGGCTCGGCGAGCGCTACAACCGGGCCGGCTCCCGCACCCCCATGCAGTGGGACGACTCCCCGAACGCCGGCTTCTCCACCGCCCCGGCCGACCGGCTCTACCTGCCGATCGACCCCGATCCCGACCGCCCCACGGTCGCCGCGCAGCGGGCCGACGAGGACTCGCTGCTGCATCTGGTGCGCCGGTTGATCGCGCTCCGCAAGGCCACGCCGGAACTGGGCCCGCACAGCCCCGTCGAGGTGCTGCACACCGGCTACCCCCTGGCGTACCTGCGCGGCGGGCGCTGCCTCGTCGTCGTCAACCCGCGCCGCGCCCCCGCCACGCTGACGCTCCCGCGCCCGGAGTTGGCGGCCGTGCGGCTGCTGGAGGGCGAGGGGGTGACGGTCGACGCCGGCGGCGGCGTCACGGCCGCCGGGTTCTCGTTCGGTGTCTTCTCCCTGTGACGGGGGGTGCCTCGGCGTCGCCGGGGAGGGGGATCAGCCGTTCATGGCGGTGAGCAGCGTCGTCAGGTCGCCGACCAGCTCCTCCTCGGTCAGGGCCCTGGTGTCGAAGCCACCGGCGTTGTAGGAGCCGTTGATCTGGACGGCGACGTACCGGTCGCCGACCACGTAGCCCGCGTCGAGGAAGCCGTGCCCCCCGCCGTCGTCCTCGTACACCAGGTAGCCGGAGGTGCCGGCCGGCAGGGTGTAGAGCGGTCCTGCGCCCGCCGAGTCCCGCAGGTTGTCCATGGTCGACCGCAGGCTGGATCCGAGCTCACCCGCGGGGTACATGACCTCGGATTCCGTGTAGTCCTCCACGCTGATGCGGATGGTGCGGAGGCCCGTGCCCTCCAGGCCGTAGGCCGCCTCCGCCGGCCGGTAGTTGCAGGCGGTCACCGGGATGGTCACCTCGGGGCCGTCGTCGACGACCTCCCCCCACACCTGGCCGTTGAGCTGTGCGGTCACCACGTCGGTCAGCGCGGCGCAGCGCTCCTGGCCCGAGCCCTCGACCGGCGGCATGGGGTCCCCGAAGTCCTGGAGGCCCGGGTACTCCTGGGCCGGCGACTCGCTGAGCTGCGGCGCGCCCGCCGAGGTGTCGCCGCCGAGCGACCTGACGATGTCGGTGATCTCCCGGAAGGTGGTCTCCTCGGTGAGCGGCTCGCTCGGGCCGTCGTGGCGCACGGTCCAGCCGTAGACGAGGACGTAGAAGGTGGTGTCGCCCTGCCGGAACGAGGCGGTGCCGTCGCCTCGTTCCAGGCCCGACGCCAGGTTCTGGTTGTGGACGATCCAGCCCTCGTCGCCGACGGGGAGTTCGTAGAGCGGGCTCCAGACCATGTCGGCGACATCGCTGGCCACGTGGGAGCGGATGACGGAGGAGAACCTGTCGTAGGCGGGCCCCGCGATCTCCCCGACCGACATGTACACGTTGGCCGTGAACCGGTAGGTGCCGTCGTCGAGGGTGCTGGCCGCCGGGGTGTTGTACCAGCAGTCGGCGCCGCCGTCCTCGGCGTCGGCGCTCTGGAACTCGTAGTTGCGGGCGAGCATGATCTCGGAGACGGCGGCGCACGCGGCGTCGGGTCCCGCCTCGTAGTCGAGCGCCAGCGCGTCGGGGAACTCCAGCGGCTCCAGGGTCGGGTGCGTGGCCAGCCGCGGCTCCCCGTCTCCCGATCCCGCCCCGTCCCCTCCCCCGCCGAGGGACATCACGACCGCGCCGCCGACCGCCAGTACGGCGACGAGCGCCACCAGCGCCCACCAGGGCCGAGCGCGGCGCGGCGCCGGGCCACCGGGCACCGGGGGCGCGGGGTGGCCGTATCCCGGCGGCGGCGCGGCGTGCTGGTACGGGGGCGGCTGCTGCGGGGGGTGGTGGTAGTGCTGGTGGTTGTCGGACATGCCCTCGGTGACTCGCTCTCGGCGTTCGCTCGAACCGGCGGGCGCACCCGCTGTGCGTCCCTCGGACACCGGTTCGCTCGGGCGAGTCTCGCGACCAGCGCTTTCATGGCGCTTTCACCGCGTCAGGGGCCGCAGTCGCAGCAGCAGCCGTCGCAGCAACCTCCGCCACCGCCCCCGCCACCGCTGCCGCCACCGCCGGATCTGCCCCCGCAACACTCACAGCAGTCGCAGCAGTCGCACGCGTCCCCGCAGTCGCACTTCCGGCACCACCCCTCCCGCCGCCGCTTCCCGTTCCACGGGTCCTCGTACTCCTTCCGGCAACACACCTGGCAGGTGCAGAACAGCCAGGTCCACCGCGCGCAGCCGGCCACCAGTCCCCGGCGGCGGGGTGGGGCGTCGAACCGCTCGTCGAAGGCGCGGCCGACCGCGCGGTCGAGCTCGTGGGCCAGGAGCAGGTGGGCCAGCCGGTCGTCGTCGAACTCGGCGTCCCGCAGGGCGAGTCGGACGCCCCGCACCGCGTCGTCGCAGAGCCGCCGCACCTCGCCGAGCGGCGTGCCGGTGGCGCTGATCGGGTTCCAGGCGCCGGCCGCGCGGTCGGCGTCGCGGTCCTCGACGGCGTCCAGCAGGTGCGCCACCCGGCCGA
Organism: Streptomyces mayteni; assembly: GCF_054783955.1. NCBI lineage: Bacteria > Bacillati > Actinomycetota > Actinomycetes > Kitasatosporales > Streptomycetaceae > Streptomyces > Streptomyces mayteni. The sequence continues at coordinate 5,584 of NZ_BAAGPR010000120.1, forward strand.
AGAGCCGGCCCGCCTCGGCGAGCGGGGTCGCGTTCGCCGGGCGGCCGGCGAGGATCGCGGTGTGGGCGAAGGCCGCGCCGGTCGCGGTCTCGGTGGGTTCGGTGACGGCGAGCAGCGGGGTGCCAGGGCCCGCCAGGGCCTCGACGTCCTGCTGCCGGTCGACGGCCTCGACCAGCACCGCCGTGTCGAAGCCCACGCCTGCCCCGCCCCTGGCGCCGGCCAGGTCCCAGCCGCTCGCCATCCGGTGGGCGGCCGCGGCGAGCGGGCGGTGCGCCAACGCCCCGTCGCCGTCCGCCACATGGTCGCGGATCTTGGCCGATGCCAGCACCAGCGAGACGGCCGCGGCGAGTTGGGCGCCGGCGCCGTCCGCGACCGACGCGGTCCGCATGCCGCGCAGCGGGCAGGGACCGGCCCGCCGCCAGCCGCTGCCGGCCTCGCCGCGCGGCGACTGCGCGTCGTACAGCACGGATATCAGCAGTCCGTCGTAGTTGGTGGCCGTCCGCGCGGCCTGGCCGTGGACCCGGCGCAGCGCCAGGCACAGGCCGCAGAGATGGCCCAACCACTCGGCCGCCAGGCCGTCGGGCAGCCGATGTCGACACGGTCTGATGATCCCGAACACACGTCCTCCCCCGTCAGGTTGGGATCATCATGCCCGCTACCTGCCGAGGGCGTCCTCGAAGCCCCGGCTGATCCGCTCCTCGGCGCCCGGGTAGCTCTTGGTCTCGATCTCGGAGACCGCGTTCATCAGGTCGCCGTAGACGACGTCGGGCGAACCGGCCCGCGGCAGGCCGCTGTTCTCCCGGCCGTAGTAACGGTCGAGCGCATCCTGGGCGTTGCCGTAGTCGGCGGCGAGCGCGGCGTGCGCGACGAGGGTCCTGACGTCCCAGTCGCCCGACTCGATGGCGTCGATCTCGGCCAGTTGCTGCGGCGTGAGCTCGGCCGGGCCGAGTGAGCTTCGGATGGCGGCGGTGAGGCCGTAGGCGCCGAGCGCCACGCCCGCGCTCACCGGGTTGCTCGCGCCGGCGAGCGTGGCCACCGCTCCGGCGCCGGTGGTCAGGCCGGTGAGCGCGGTGGTCTCGATCCGGGACCGGTCGGCGCCGTTCTCGACGGCCTGGATGTCCGCGTGCTCCACGAAGCCGGCCACCCGCCCGACCGCCTCGAGCGCGGCGGCCTCCCCGGTGCCGGAGTGGAACGCCTGGTAGGCGGTGAGCGCCTGCCACTCGCCGACGCCGGCCCGGAAATCGGACCGCACCGTGTCCATGCTGCCGTTCATCAGCTCGAAGAGGCCCTGCCGGTCCTCCCTGGAGAGCTGGAAGCCGTAGCGGTGGTCCTGGCCGAGCAGGCTGGTGAACCGGCGGGCGGCGGGGTCGTTCGGGTCGGCGGGTTCGAGGAACTGGGATCCGGCGTCGCCTGGGAACTGCGAGATCATGTTCAGGTAGCGCAACGCGGTGTCGCCGATGGCGCGTTGCAGCCCCGAGTGGTCGGTGTTGCCGACGTCGGCCTGCGGGCTGTGCTCGGGCACCAGCACCCAGAGGTCGTAGTCGTCCACGTTCGACAGCACGTTGAAGGCGGCCTGGACGTACGGCTTCGCGGCCGCGTCGTTGGGGTCGACGCCCGCCGGCACGGTGGTGCCCGATGCGATCAACGCGCCGACGCCCGCGCTGTCCTCCCACTCCTGGCGGAGCAACAGGTCGCGGAAGTCCGCGTCGTTGAGCAGCCCGGCGGACGCCTCGGTGTTGAGCGCGGCGGCCTGGAGCAGGCCGCTGCTCCCGGTGTTGGGCACGATCTCGATCCGCATCGGGTGGTACTGGGTCGAGGTGGCGGTCTGGATGTCCACGGCGGCCTCGGCGAGGTTCCGGGCGAACGCGTCGCCCGGCGGGGTCGTGGCGTGGGTCATGAGTTCGCCGAAGCCGTTGAACAGCCGCAGCTCGGCGGGGATGAACCTGGGGCCCGGGTAGTCGGTGGCGAACATGTCGCCTTCGGCGTAGTCGTACACGAAGGTGCGGATCGAGGCGGGCACGGCGGCCCGGCCGGCCTCGGTGGCCGGGTCGAAGCCGCCGCGTTCCGGGTCCGTCAGCAGGTTGATGCCGTTCGCCACGGCCTCCTGGGCGCGGGAGATCCCCCGCAGCCGCTCCTCGGCGGCGGCCCGCCCCGGACCGTCCGCGAGGTCGTCGGGGTCGGAGTGGAGCTGGCCGAGCGCGGACAGGGCCTGGATGTCCAGGTTCTCGTAGAACCGCTGGAGGTAGCCGCGTTCCGCCTCGGTGAGCAGCCGGGGGTCGCCGTCCTGGATCTGGGCGAGGCCCTCGGTGTAGAGGGCGAGCAGGTCGGGATCGGGGTTGTGCTGCCGCAGCAGTTCGGCGAGGCTCCCCGCGGCGACCTCGGCGACGGTGGGCGAGGTCCACAGGTCGAGCGGTCCTCCGGTGGTGTCGAGGCCGAGCCCTTCGAGGAGTTGGCCCGATTCGGCGAGCCTGCGGGTGTACTGGTCGATGGCCTCGGTGATGTCGTCGTGGGCGGTGCCGGCGTCGTCGGCCGCGGCGCGGAGGTGCTTGGCGCGGACCTCGCCAGGCAGGCCGTCGGGCAGCTGGTAGACGGGGCCGCCGCCGCTCCCGAAGGTGGGGCGGGCGAGGACGCCCTTGCCGCCGTGCCGCACCCAGAGGGCGACGGGCGTGCCGAGCACGCCGCGGATGGTGCCGGTGCGGTTGGCCTCCGCGACGCGGTCGGTGAGCGCGCCCTGCCAGGCGTTCCACTCGTCGGCCGCGGCCCGGACGTGCCGCTGGTACTTCTCCTCGAGGCCGCCGGGTTCGAAGACCAGGCCGTACACCTCGTCGCGGGTGTCGATGGCGGTGTTCATGGCCCGCACGAGGTGGGTCAACACCTGGTCCAGGTCCTCGCCGTTGCCCTGGAGGCCGTCGGCCGTCTCGACGATCCGCCCCTCGGCGTCCACCAGTTCGTCCCCGTCGAGCCCGCCGGCCTGCGCGGAGAGCGCGGTGGCCCGCGCCGCCAACTCCCCGGCGCCACGGGCGCCTTCGGCGGCCCTCGCGTAGCTGGCCGCGGTGTCGGCCATGTCGTCCGGGTCGATCTCGGTGGCGAACTGCTCGCAGCGCTGCCACGGCTGTTTGCCGGCCTCGGCCTCGACATCTACCCGCGTGAACGTCAGGTCAGGCACCGCAGTACTCCCCCGAGAACCCAGCACGATCCACCCGCCGGCGACCCTACCCGCGGCCCGCACCGGATTCCCGACCCCACCTCCGGCAGGAACATGCCAGCCCGTCCTGGCGGACGGACGGCCCCCGACGACCCCGGCCACGGCGTACGTCGGCCGGCTGACGGACCGACCGCCGTTCCGGGAGGGATCGTTCCGGGGCCGGAGGGTTCAAGGGCCGGAGCCGGCGAGTCCAGGGGCCGGCCGGGGGCCGAGGGCCAGGGGCCGCCAGGCCCCGGCGAGCCGGGGCAGGCGTCGGGCCGCCCGGCCCACCAGGGCCGGAGCCCGGCCCCGGCGCAGCCGGGTGCCGGGCCCGCCGGGGGTGCGGGGCCGGGGCGGGGGGCCGGGGCCCACCAGGGCCGAGGCCCAGGTCCTGGCCAAGCCAGGTGCCAGCTACGCCGGGGGCTGGAGGCTCCGAGGTGCCAGGGCCCGCCAGGGCTGCGGCCCGAGTGCCGGCTACGCCGGAGGCCAGGGGTGCCTGGATGCCGGGGGTCGCGGCCCGGCGAAGTCGGGGTCGGGCGGGGCTGCGGGCCGGCGAAGCCTGCGACGGTTGCGGGACCAGCGCGTCAGCGGGCCCAACGGGGCCCGGCGCGGCCGGCGGGGGGGCGGGGATCTCGTGAGGCCACGGCCGGCGGTGATCAGGCCGCCGTGTGGCGACGGTACGCCCATGTCAGGTGGGCGCCCCGCGCCCTGGCTGCCGCGTCCAGCCCGGCCGGGGTCCGGGGCTCCGCCGGAGGCGGACTCGCCCGGGGCGCCACGGCGGACCATCCGCCGGCCTCCGCCGGGCCTGCGGAGGCATCCGCGAGGCCATGGCCCCGCAAGGGGCCGCCGGCCTCCGCGCGGAGGCGGCTGAGGTGTCCGGGGGGGCTTGGCCCCGCAAGGGGCTACAGGCGGCGGATTTCCGTTTCGCTCGCGTTGGCGCCGCTACAGACGACGGCGATCCGTTGGCGGCCGGCGAAGTGGGCGGGGTGGGTGAGGAGGGCCGCCAGGGCCGTCGCGCCCGCGCCCTCGGCCAGGGTGTGGGCGTCGCGCATCAGCCGCCACTGCGCGGCGGCGATCGCGTCGTCGTCGACCAGCAGGAAGTCCGTGAGGTGGGCCCGCATGATCCGCTGGGTGAGGTCGAAGCCGGCACCCGTGGCCAGGCCCTCGACGCGAGTGCGGTTGGGGCGGGTGAGGAGCTGTCCGGCCCGCCAGGAGTCGTGCGCGGCAGGCGAGGCGGCGGACTGGACGCCGTAGACGCGACAGCCGGGGGCGACGGAGGCGGCCACCAGGCAGGCGGCCGCGGCGCCGCTGCCGCCGCCGACCGGGACGATCAGCGCGTCGACGTCCGGGGCCTGGTCGAAGATCTCCAGGTAGGCCGTGGCGACGCCGGCGATCAGCTCCGGTTCGTTGGCCGCGCTGACCAGCCGCATGCCGCGCTCGGCCGCCACCCGCTCCGCGTGCACCGCCGCCTCGCCGAGGTCGGCGCCCGCCTCGATCAGCTCGGCGCCGAGCGCCCGCACCGCGCTCGCCTTCGCCGGGTTCGGGTCGGTCGGCATGACGATCACGCAGGGCGCGCCGAACCTGGCGGCGGCGTAGGCGAGCGACTGGGCGTGGTTGCCCGTGGAGTAGCCGACGATGCCGCGGGCGCGCTGCTCCTGGTCCATGCCGGCGAGCAGCGTGAGGCCGCCGCGCACCTTGAAGGCGCCGGTCGGCTGGGTGTTCTCGTGCTTGACCAGCACGGTGGTGCCGGCCCCGCCCGCCGCGTCCAGCGCCGGGTAGGACCACATCGGGGTGGGCGGCAGGTACTCGGCCAGCAGCCGTCGGGCGCGGAGCGCGTCCGTGATGGTGGGCACCGAGGGCGGGGAGAGAACGGCCATGCCAGCACGGTGGCATGATCGCGACCAATAGATCCAATGCTTGTTTTCTCTGGAAGCATCGAGATTGCCTATGATTCGGGCATGCTCGACCTGACCCGGCTCCGCGTGCTGGTCGCCGTCGCCCGCGAGGGCTCCGTGACGGCGGCGGCCGAGGCGCTGCACTACGCCCAGCCGTCCGTCAGCCACCACCTGGCGAAGCTGGAGGCCGAGGTCGGGGTGGTGCTGATACGGCGGGCCGGGCGCGGGGTGATCCTCACCGACGCGGGGCGGCTGCTGGTGGCGCGCGCCGAGGAGATCCTGGGGCAGGTGGAGTCGGCGCGCGCCGAGCTCGCCGCGCACGCCGGCCTGCGCACCGGGCGGGTGCGGCTGGCCGCGTTCCCCTCGGCGCTTGCCACGCTGGTGCCGGCGGCGGCCGCCCGGCTGGCGGCCGCGCATCCGGGGATCGAGCTGGCGCTGACCGAGGCGGAGCCGCCCGAGGCGCTGACCGCGCTGCGCAACGCGGACGTGGACGCGGCGCTGATCTTCGAGCACGACGACCCGGTGCGCGGCGACCGGCGGAACACGACGGTGACGCCGCTGCTGGACGAGCCGCTGTATCTGGTCACGGCGCGCGGCCGGCGCTTCTCCGGGCGGCGGCAGGAGCTGGCCACGCACGCCGAGCAGAGCTGGATCGCCGGCTGCGAGCGGTGCCGCGCGCATCTGGTGTCGGTGTGCGAGCGGGCCGGCTTCACGCCGCGGATCACCTTCGAGACCGACGACCACGTGGCGGTCCAGGCGTTGGTGGCGGCCGGCCTCGGGGTGAGCGTGCTGCCGGGGCTCGCGCTCCAGGCGCACCGGAACGAGGGTGTGGTGGTCGACCGGCTGCCGGGCGACCGGCGGCGGATCTCGGTGGCGATCTACGGCGCGCCGCCGGCGGCCCGTCCGGTGCGGGCGTTCCTCGACGTGCTCGAGGCGACCGTCGGGGCGCACAGTTGGTGACACCCCGGCATGGGGGCACCTCCCTGGGGGCCGTCAGCTGGGGGAGGGTTGGGGTCGCGCCCGCCGCACCGAGTCGGTGGCGACAGTGGCGGCGGGCGCGACCCCGGGGAGAGCCGGACCGTCAGCTCTCCGGCGTGCGGCGCCGGCGGGTGGCCCCGTAGGCCAGCGCGCCGATCGCGGTCAGGGCGGCGGCGGTGCCGAGCGCGGCCGGCAGGTCGCCGCTCGTGCCGGTGCTGGCGAGCGCGCCGCCGACGGCGCCGCCTCGGGCGCCGGTCTGGGTGGTGGGTCCGCCGGTGCCGTTGTCGTCGTCGGTGTTGTCGTCACGGTTGTCGTCGTCGGGGAGGTCGGCGCCCTCCACCAGGGCGACGCTGACGGTGACGGGGTCGAGTTCCTCGCCGGCCGAGTAGAAGCCGCCGAACGCCTCGGCGCCTTCGGCGGTGAGCGTGGCGGGCACCGCGTCGAGGGTGAGGACGTCGTCGACCGGGTTCAACGCGTCGGCCGGCACGTCGAGTTCGGCGACGGTGATGGCGTCGTACTCGGTGACCTCGCCGCTGGTGCGGTCCTTCGATGAGACGTCGGCGATCAACTCGCCCTCGGTGCCGTCGATCTCCACGGTCAGCTCGGTGAACCGCAGGTCGAGCGCGCCCTCGTGGCCGGTGAAGCGGACGCCGCCGGCGAAGTCGGCGTCCAGGGCGGGCGTTTCGGGGTAGAACTCGCCGCCGGCGACCGGGAAGCGGTAGCCGTCGCCGATCTCGCTGGCGCCGTCGGAGAGTTCGACGTCGCCGTTGGCGATCGGCCCGGTCACATAGGTGCGGAAGGACTCCTTGACGCCCCAGTCGAGGCGTCCCTCCTGGACGGTCCCCGAGGTGTCGGGGTCAGGGGCCTGGTCGTCGGGGTCCTCCGGCTCCTCGGGCGCCGGGTTCTCCGGGTCCTCGGGGGTGGGGGTCTCGGGATCCTCGGGCGTGCCCGGCTCCTCGGGCTGCTCCGGCGTCCCCGGCTCCTCCGGTTCCTCCGGCTCCTCGGGGGTGCCTGGCTCCTCCGGCTGCTCGGCGACCGGGGTCACGGTGAGGGTGGCCGGGTCGAGCGCGGTGCCCGGCTGGTACATCGGGTTGCCGTGGTACTCGAACGCCTCGGCGCCGTCCTCGGTGAGGGTGGCGGGGATGTCCGCGAAGACCATGGCGCCGCCCTCGCCCTGGCCCGGCGCGACGCCCGACAGGTCGAGGCTGGCGAACTCGACGTCCTCGGTGGTGGTGCCGGCGACCGTCACGTCGGCGACGATGGCGCCGCCCGTGCCCTCGGTGACCACCCGCAGCTCGGCGAGGGTCAGGTCCAACTCGCCACCGTGGCCCTGGAACTGGACGCCGCCCTCGAAGCCGGTGTCCACGGCGTGGGTCGTCAGGTCGTAGCTGCCGGTGCCCTCGGTGAAGCGGAAGGTCCCGTCGGAGTTGGTCTCGGCGCCGTCCGCGACTGTGATGCCGCCGCCGGCGATGGGGCCGCTGATGTAGCGGCGGAACGACTCCTTGACGCCCCAGTCGAGGGTGCCGTCGGTGAGGCCGATGGTGGTGGACGGGGCGGAGCCGCCGTCGTCGGCGAGGGCCGGGGCGGCCAGGGAGGTCACGCTCAGCACGGTGGCGGTGGCCGCCGCGAGCAGCAGTGGTCTGGTGGGCCTCATCGGAACTCCTAGCGTGGAACCCTCGGCTTCAGCCGAGAGAGACGAAACGCATCCCCGGCGTCCGCTTAGCGGAACGTAGCGGCATCGTCGCGGAATGCTCTGGTAGAGTGATAGGGCCGCCGGGGCGATAACCAAGTCCCGGCGACCTACCGCCGGGCTGGCGGGAAGTGAGGTCTGTGGAGCGGGTGTAAGACCCTGGCTTGGGTTCGTCCCGGGGGCGGTCCGCGGTGAATCAGAAAGGTCCTCTCGCGAGGGTAGGAATCCCCTTCAATTCCAGGAGGGGAGGATGTCAAGCGGGGTCTGTCTCCTCGGAAGGCGGGCCGGATTTTGTTTGTGGGATCGTGTGGCGGTTGCGCCGCACGATCCCGAACGCGAGGGCCGCCAGGACGAGCAGGAGCGCGGCGACGATCGCGAACAGGGTGAGATTCGAGGCGCCGCGGTCCATGTCGTCGGCCTGGACGGCCTCCTCGTCGGCCGGCGGTTCGGCCTCCGGCTCGGCGGCGGTGGGTTCGCTGCCCAGGTCGGGGAGGGCGGGCAGTCGGGCGTCGGCGTCCAGCGCGACGGCCAGCGTGATCGGGTCCATCTCGGTGCCCGGCTGGTAGAGGCCGTCGAAGGCGGCGGCGCCCTCCTCGGTCAGCTGGGCAGGCACCTCCTGGAGGAGGATCAGGCCGTCCTGGGGCGTCAGTTGGTCGGGCGTGGCGGCGAAGGTGACGAGCGGCAGGTCGGCACGGGTCTCCTCGTCGCCCGCGGTGACGTCGGCGGCCAGGGTGCCGGTGCCGTCGGCGACGGAGACGGTGACGCCGCCGATGGTGAGGTCGAGGCCGGTGCCGGTGAAGGTGACGGCGCCCGTGAACTCGGCGTCCACGGTGCCGGCTTCGGGGTCGGTGGTGCCACCTCCCGCCGGGAACCTGAAGAGCGCGCCGCCGTCCTGGGCGCCGTCGTTCAGCTCCCAGCCGCCGGCCGCGATCTCCCCCGTGACGTACTCCCGGAAGGTGCGGCGCACCCCCCAGTCCACGGCCGCGTCCACGAACTCGCCGGCGTTCTCGGCCGGGTCGCCGTCCTGTTCCGCGGGCTCCGCGCTCTCCTCCGGCGCCTCGGGGTTCGGCTCGCTCGGGGCCGGCGCGGGGTCCTCGGTGTCGGCGGTCAGGCTGACCGGGTCGAGGGGGTCGCCCGCCTGGTAGTAGCCGGCGAAGGCGGTGGCGCCCTCGGTGGTCAGGGTGGCGGGGATGCCGGTGACGGCGATCTGGGTGCCGCCGCGCAGGTCGACCCCGGTCAGGTCGAGGGCGGCCAGCGGCACCCGCGTCGACTCGGTGATCTCGCCGCTGCCGCGCGCCTTGCTGCGCATGTCGGCGTAGAGGGTGCCGGCACCGCCATCGACGCTGACCGTGGGGTTGCTGATCGTGAGGTCCAACTCGTAGGAGCCGTCCTCCTGTTGGTGCCCCACGAAGCGGACGCCGCCCGAGTAGCTCGCGGTGAGGGCGCCGCTGTCCTGGTCGTAGTCGCCGGTGGCCGAGTGGAAGCGGAACTCGCTCTGGCCGACGGTGGCGGCGCCGCCGCTCAGCGTCCAACTGCCCTGCGCGATGGGGCCGGTGACATAGCTCTGGAAGGACGAGCGGATGCCCCAGTCGAGGCGGCCGCCGGCCACGGCGCGTTCGGCCGCCTGCGCGACGCCGGCGAACGGCGCGAGCAGGCCGGCGAGTACGAGCGCGGCGAGCGGCAACAGGGCGCGGAGCCCACGCCGGCGTGGGCGTGGATATCCGGGCAGCTTCCTGGACAGCATCGAAGGGTCCCTCCCGACGAACCGGGGTCGACGACTGAGGTTAGGCTAACCTAAGCCACGGTGAGCCACCGCGACAGGTGGCCCGGCCCCGGGAATCGGAGAGGTGCGGAGAGATGAAGCGAGCTGGTCCGCTGGCGGCCCTTGGCGCACTGCTCCTGCTGCTGACCGCGTGCGGCGGATCCTCCTCGCCGTCCTCGTCCTCCTCGTCCTCCGAAACGGGGGCCGGCTCGACCGCCACCGTGCCGCCCGTCGACCGGGTGGAACCGCTGTCGGGGCCGGCGCCGACGCCGGCGCTTCCGGTCACGGTCGCCTCGGCGGACGGTGAGCGGGTGACCGTCGAAGCGGCCGAGCGGATCGTGCCGTTGTCGGGGTCGATCTCCGAGATCGTCTTCACTCTCGGGCTCGGGGAGCGGGTGGCCGCCAGGGACGTCACGGCCACCTTCGAGCAGGCGGCCGACCTGCCGGTGGTCACCAGGGGCCACGACGTCTCGGCCGAGAGCGTGCTGTCGCTGCGGCCCGACGTGGTGCTCGCCGAGTCCACCAGCGGTCCTGCCGAGGCCATCGACCAGATCCGCTCGGCCGGCGTGCCGGTGGTCGTCTTCGACGCGGCGGCGAGCCTGGACGACGTGACCACCCGGATCGACGCGGTGGCCGCCGCGCTCGGCGTCCCGGACGCCGGCGCGCAGCTCAACTCCCGTACGGCGGACCGGATCGCGGCCGCGCAGTCGGAGATCCCGACGGACGGCGACCGCCCCCGGGTGGCCTTCCTCTACCTGCGCGGCTCCGCCTCCGTCTTCCTCATCGGCGGCGCCGAGTCCGGCGCGACCTCCCTGATCGAGGCGGCCGGCGGCATCGACGCGGGCGCGGACGCGGGCCTCGAAGGGGACTTCACCCCCATCACCAGCGAGGCACTGGTCACGGCGGCGCCCGACGTGATCCTGGTGATGTCCAAGGGCCTGGAGTCGGTCGACGGCGTCGACGGCCTCCTCGAACTCCCCGGCGTCGCCCAGACCCCCGCCGGCATGGACCGCCGCGTCGCCAGCATCGAGGACGGCATGCTCCTCAACTACGGCCCCCGCACGGACGAGGTCCTGGCCTCCCTGGCCACCCAACTCCACGACACCGGACCAACCGAATGACGGCCCACGCGAGCCGCGCCGAAGGCGCGGACGCGGCCCCCGGCCGCCCGACCCAGCCGAAGGCGGGGCGCGAAGGAGGCCCCCAGCCCGAGGCCGGGACCCCGGCCGCCACCAGCGCCGAAGGCGCGAGCCGCGCCGGTGGCGCGGGCGAGCCGACCAGGCCGTTGCCCGGCCGCCCGACCCAGCCGAAGGCGGGTGCCCCCGCCTACACGGGCGCCGAAGGCGCCCGCTCGCACCACGACCCGGCGCCGGCAGGCGCGTCCCGCGCCGAAGGCGCGGAGGCGCGGGGCGGCTCGGCCGAACGAGCCCGCGCCAACGGCCATCGGCCACGCACCGACCACCCCACGACGCCGGCCGGCGGCCACCGACCGGAGGCCGGAACCCCGGCCGTCACCGGCGCGACCGCGCACAGCGCGGCCGCCGCAGGCGACCGGCTCGGCCCGCCCTCGGCGCCGGCAGGCGCGAGCCGCGCCAGCACCGCCAACAGCGATCGGCCAGACGCGGCCCAGGCGACAGCCGCCGACCGACCCACCGCACCGAACGCCCCCCGGCCGGAGGCCGATGGTCCAGCCAGCGCCGACAAACCCACGACCGCCGAGCCGGCAGACGCGGCCGTGCCGAAGGGATCGCCCGCGCCGTTGGCCAGCCGCGCCAGCGGCCAGGCCGAACGAGCCCGCGCCAACGGCCATCGGCCAGACGCGGCCCAAGCGGGAGCCGCCGACCGACCCACCGCACCAACCGACCCCCGGCCGGAGGCCGACGGCCCAAACGGCGCCGCCGAACCCGCCGCCGCCGAAGACCTCCGACCGCACCACGACCCGGCGCCGGCAGGCGCGTCCCGCGCCGGAGGCGCGGCCGAGCCGCTGGCGGCGGCCGAACCCGCGCCGGCCAGCCCCCGGCCGGAGGCCGGAGGCACGGCCGGCTGGCTCGGCGGTGGGCTGGTCGTCGCCCTCGTCGTGGTCGCGCTCGCGTCGGCCGCGATCGGGGCGTACGACATTCCGCTCGGGGACCTGCTCTCCTCCGTCCGGCACCGACTGCACCTCGGCGGGCAGCCGTTGGACCGGATCGGCGAGAGCGTGCTGTGGGACGTGCGGCTGCCCCGCGTCGTGCTCGCGATGCTCGTCGGCGCCTCGCTCGGCTGCGCGGGAGCGCTGATGCAGGGCGTGTTCGGCAACCCGCTGGCCGAGCCCGGCGTGATCGGGGTTTCCACCGGCGCCGCCGTCGGCGCGGTCGCCGCCATCGCGTTCGGCGTCGAGGTCCTCGGCAACTGGACGGTCACCGTCTTCGCGTTCGTGACGGGCCTGTTCACCGTGCTGCTGGTCTACGCGCTGTCGCGGTCCGGCGGCCGCAGCGAGGTGGTGACGCTGATCCTCACCGGCATCGCCGTCAACGCGTTCGCCATGTCGCTCGTCGGCCTGTTCATCTTCTTCGCCGACAACGCCCAGATCTCGCAGATCACCTTCTGGCAGCTCGGCTCGCTCGCCCAGTCGACCTGGCCCAAGGTGCTGGCCGTGCTGCCCTGCGCGGCGCTCGGCCTGCTGGCGGCGCCCGTCTACGCCAGGCGCCTCGACCTGTTGGCGCTCGGCGAGCGCCCCGCCCGCCACCTCGGGGTCGACGTGGAGCGGCTGCGGATCTCGTTGATCCTGGTCGTCGCGCTGCTCACCGCGGCGGCCGTCGCCGTCGCGGGTGTGATCAGTTTCGTCGGCCTTGTCGTGCCGCACCTGCTGCGGATGGTGGCCGGTCCCGGGCACCGGTTCCTGGTGCCGGCCAGCGCCGTCGGCGGCGCGCTGGTGCTGCTCTCGGCCGACCTGGTGGCCCGCACCGTCGCCGAGCCCGCCGAGCTGCCGCTCGGCGTGATCACCGGGCTGATCGGCAGCCCGTTCTTCTTCTGGCTGCTCCGCAGGACCCGCAGCCGACAGGGGGGTTGGGCGTGATCGGCCGGCTGCTGCGCGACCGGACCCCCGAGCCGCCGGCCAGGCCGGTGCCGGGCGAGCCGCTGGCCGGGGCCGCCGGTCTCGGCGTCCGGCTCGGCGGCCGCGACGTACTGACCGGCGTCGACCTGGACGTCCGCGCCGGCGAGGTGCTGGCCCTGGTGGGGCCCAACGGGGCCGGCAAGTCCACACTGTTGGCCGCGCTCGCCGCCGATCAGCCGCCCACCAGCGGCGAGTTGACCATCGCGGGCCGCCCGGCCGCCGCCTGGGGCGCGCGCGGCCTCGCGCTGCGCCGCGCCCTGCTGCCGCAGACCGCCGCGCTCGCCTTCCCGTTCACCGTCGCCGAGGTGGTGCGGATGGGGCGCGCGCCCTGGGCCGGCACGCCCGCCGAGGACGAGGACGACGCGGCGGTCGCCGAGGCGATGGCGGCCACCGAGGTGACGGCCTTCGCCAGCCGGCAGTTCTCGGCGCTCTCCGGCGGCGAGCGTGCCAGGGTCGCGCTCGCCAGGGTGCTGGCGCAACGCGCCCCGCTGCTGCTGCTCGACGAGCCGACGGCCGCACTCGACCTGCGCCACCAGGAGTTGGTGCTGCGCGTCTGCCGGGCGCGCGCCGGCGCGGGCGACGCCGTCGTGGTGGTGCTGCACGACCTCGGGCTCGCCGCGGCCTACGCCGACCGCGCCGCCGTGCTGCACGACGGCCGGGTCGCCGCGGAGGGGCCGCCGCACACGGTCTTCACGGAGGAGCTGCTGAGCCGCGTGTACCAGCACCCGGTCGAGGTGCTGCCCCACCCCCGCACGGGAGTTCACCTCGTGGTGCCCCGGCGCGTGGCGCGATCCCATCCATGAGCCCCACAACCAGGGAAAGTTATAGCCAACGCACGCCAAACGGTAGTTGCATGCCCTAGCCTTTTCTGCGGTCGGCGCGAACTCGGGGGGAGATGAGGACGCGCCGTTCTTCTTCGTATCTTCGCCTCATCAACGCAGTACCGTTGCACCTCTGCCGCAGCCGCTTCACCGCTCAGTGTTGCCGCGTCCGCATTTTGGGGGGTCCATGCGTCATCAACAACCCAACGCCCCGCACTCCGGGCTCGCCCGAAGACCAACGGCGGCCACCCTCAGGCCTCTTGGCCGCCGCGAGACCTCCCCCTGGTATCCGCCGGTCGCCGTCGCCACCGACGTGCTCGGCGTGTTCGTGCCGGTGCTCACCGTCTACGGTCTCGCGCCGGAGCCCCGCCCGCTCGCCGCCGCCACCGTAGCCACCCTCTCCTGGGTCACGATCCGGGTGATCCACCACCGCTACCGCGCGCGCTCCCTCGGCGAGACCCGCGGCCTGCTGCCCACCGTGCACGACTGGCTCATCTTCCTCGGCCTGCTCGCCGGCCTGCGCGCCGTCACCGGCGAACGGTCGGCCGTCACCTCGGCGTTAGTCGCCCTCGTCCCGTCGCTGCTGCTCACCGCGGTGACGGGCGCCCTGCTGCACCGGCACCTGCTGGCGCAGCGTCACCGGGCCAGGGCCGTGCGCCGGGTGCTGGTGGTCGGCGAACCGGCCCCGGTCGACGAGGTCACCGCCCAGCTGGCCGCCCGCACCGACCACGCCTATGTCGTCATCGGCACGGTGCTCGTCGGGGAGGCCGGCGAACTCACCTCGGGTGTGAAGGAGTTGGGGCGGCTCGCGGCGGCCGTCGACCGCTCCCCCGCCGTTCCCGACCTGATACCCGAGGGCCCGGACGGCAGCACGGTGCTGGCCGCGGCCCGCCGGCAGGACGCCGACCTGGTGCTGATCGCGCCGGGTTGCCTGCTCACCGGCGAGCGGTTGCGCCGGATCTGCTGGGCCGTCCAGGACGCGGGCCTCCAACTCGCCGTCGCCTCCGGGCTCTCCGAGGTGGCGCTGCGCCGGCTCACCGTCTCCAGCGCCGCCGGGCTGAACCTCCTGCACATCGACCCGCCGCTGCGCCACGGCCCGCAGCCGGCGCTGAAGTCGGCGCTCGACCGGGTGGCGGCGGGCGCCGCGCTGGTGGCGCTCGCCCCGCTGCTGGCCGTCCTCGCCCTCGCCGTCAGCCTGGACTCGCGCGGGCCGGCGCTCTACCGGCAGACCAGGATCGGCTACCGCGGCACCCCGTTCACGCTGTGGAAGTTCCGCACGATGGTGCCGGACGCCGAGTCAAGGCGGCGCGAGCTCGAGGGGCTCAACGAGCACCTGAACGGGCCGCTGTTCAAGATCCGCCGCGATCCCCGGATCACCCGCTTCGGCCGCTTCCTGCGCCGCACCTCGCTGGACGAACTCCCGCAGCTGGTCAACGTGTTGCGGGGCGAGATGTCGCTGGTGGGGCCGCGGCCGCCGCTGCCGGAGGAGGTGGCGAGCTACGGCGCCGTCGAGCTGCGCCGGCTCGGCGTGAAGCCGGGGATCACCGGCCCGTGGCAGATCAGCGGCCGCTCCGACCTGTCCTGGGACGAGGGCCTGGCGCTGGATCTCTTCTACACCGACAACTGGTCGATGACCGGCGACCTGGACGTCCTGGCCCGCACCTTCCGCGCGGTCGTCGACGGCCGGGGCGCCTACTGATGACCCGAGGCACCCACCGGCGCCGTGGCGTAACGGCGCGGCCGTTCGGCCGCCGCGCCCTCGGCCAGCCACCACTCGTAGGTCTCCCGGACGCCGCGCGGCAGCGGCGTCCCTGGAACGAAGCCGAGCGCGGCCAGCCGGGAGACGTCGAGCAGCTTGCGGGGGGTGCCGTCCGGCTTGCTCGGGTCCCAGCCGACGCGGCCGGTGAAGCCGACGGCCTCGGCGACGGTCGCGGCCAGTTCGGCGATCGTCAGGTCCTCGCCGACGCCGACGTTGACCGGCGAGTCCCCGTCGTAGTCGCGCAGCAGCGTGACGCAGGCCCGGCCGAGGTCGTCGCTGTGCAGGAACTCGCGGCGCGGGGTGCCGGTGCCCCACAGCACGACCTCCTCGCGCCCGTCCCGCGCGGCCTCGTGGAAGCGGCGGATCAGGGCCGGCAGCACGTGCGAGTTCTCCGGGTCGAAGGTGTCGCCCGGGCCGTAGAGGTTGGTGGGCAGCGCCACGACGTAGCGCCGGCCGAACTGCCGCCGGTAGGACCGCACCTGGGAGATGCCGGCGATCTTCGCCAGCGCGTACGGCTCGTTGGTCGGCTCCAACGGGCCGGTCAGCAGCGCGTCCTCGGTGATCGGCTGGGGCGCGTGCTTGGGGTAGATGCACGAGGAGCCGAGGAACAGCAGCCGGTCGACGTCGGCCGCGTGCGCGCCGCCGATCACGCTGAGCTGGATCCGCAGGTTGTCCTCGAGGAACGGCACCGGGTAGCGGTCGTTGGCGAGGATGCCGCCCACCGTGGCGGCGGCCAGCACCACCGCGTCCGGCCGGGTGTCGCGCAGGAAGCGCAGGGTCGCCTCGGCGTCCCGCAGGTCGAGCTCCGCGCGGCCCCTGGTGATCACCTCGTGGCCCCGGTCCGTGAGTTGGCGGGCGATCGCGCTTCCGGCCAGGCCGCGGTGTCCCGCGACGAAGATCCGGGCGTCGGGCGGCAGCAGTGTCGTCATGGCAGCGGATTGTGTCATATCACTACATACCAGAACGAACACCCTTACGCACAGTGCGGAGAGAGAGGCTGGGGCCGCGATGAGTGGCGGTAACAGGACGGCGTTGATCACCGGGGTCACCGGGCAGGACGGTTCGTATCTCGCCGAGTTGCTGTTGGCCAAGGGCTACACCGTGCACGGCCTCGTGCGGCGGTCCTCCTCGTTCAACACCGAGCGGATCGACCACATCTACCAGGGCCCGCAGGAGCCGTCCCGCACGCTGGTGCTGCACCACGCGGACCTCACGGACGGGGTGGCGCTGGTGAACCTGCTGCGCGAGCTGCGGCCCGACGAGGTCTACAACCTGGGGGCGCAGTCCCACGTCCGGGTCTCCTTCGACGTCCCCATGTACACCGGCGACGTCACCGGGCTCGGCACGCTGCGGCTGCTCGAGGCGATCCGGGCCAGCGGCATCGACACCCGCATCTACCAGGCGTCGTCCTCCGAGATGTTCGGCGCGACGCCGCCGCCGCAGCACGAGGGCACCCCGTTCCATCCGCGCAGCCCCTACGGCTGCGCCAAGGTCTACGGCTACTGGTCGGCGGTCAACTACCGCGAGGCGTACGGGCTCTACGCGGCGAACGGGATCCTGTTCAACCACGAGTCGCCGCGCCGGGGCGAGACCTTCGTCACCCGCAAGATCACCCGGGCGGTGGCCAGGATCAGCGCCGGCCTCCAGGACCGGCTCTACATGGGCAACCTGGACGCGGTGCGCGACTGGGGCTACGCGCCGGAGTACGTCGAGGCGATGTGGCGGATGCTCCAACAGGACGAGCCAGACGACTACGTGGTGGCCACCGGGGTCGCGGCCACCGTGCGGGACTTCCTGGCGGCGGCCTTCGCGGCCGGCGGTCTCGACTGGAAGGACCATGTGCGGTTCGATCCGAAGTACGAGCGGCCGAGCGAGGTGGACGCCCTGATCGGGGACGCGTCCAAGGCGCGCGAGGTGCTCGGCTGGGAGCCGAAGGTGCGCTGGCGCGAGCTGGCCGAGCTGATGGTGGCCGCCGACATCGAGGCGTTGGACGCGGAGTTGAGCGGGCGGCGGGTGCGGATCGACCGCTGACGCGGTCGCAGTCCAGCGGGCGGCGCGCACAACCCGCCCCGCATTCATCACTGTTCGCGCACAACCTGACGGCCCGTTGGTTGGTCCAAGTGGGGCTGGAAGGCAGATCGGTAAGGCGAGTTGGGTAGTGGGTGAGGCAATGACAGCCAGAGGCTTCCTGCGAAGCGCTGCGCGGGAGCTGAGAAACGGGCTGCGGCGGACGGAGGTGCCGGAGGGCGCCGACCGGGGCCGCGCGCCGCACGCGGCCGAGGCGGCGCCGAGCGGCGCCGCG